>VMSV01000233.1 GCA_013791935.1 Desulfobacteraceae bacterium
CATGTTTTACAATAAATCTTAATGGAGGTAGGGATGATTACATTTGAATTATCAAAAGAACAGAATTTAATTATTAAGAGTTCCAAGGAATTTGCATCGGGCGAGATCAAGGAAATCGCAAGGGATTGTGATGAAGAGGACAAGATCCCCCAAAAAGTATTGGACAAAGCCTGGGAAGTGGGTTTGGCCAATGCAGGCATTCCGGAACAGTATGAAGGGATTGGAATGGACCGGTCTTCGGTGACCAATGTTTTGATTGGCGAAGAGCTGGGGTACGGATGTGCGACTTTGGCAACGGCCATTCTGGCACCCACGGCCTTTATCCATCCCATTATCGATTTTGGAACGGATGATCAGAAGAAAAAATATCTGCCCCTGTATGCCGGAGAAAAGTTTGAATCCGCATCCATGGCTCTGCATGAACCTCAGCACACCTTTGATCCCACGGACATGAAGACCACGGCGGTTCAGAAAGGCTCCGACTGGGTCCTCAACGGAACCAAGAGACTGGTTCCGTTTGCTGCAACGGCAAAGCATATGCTGGTGGTTGCCAAATCCGGTCAGGGCACGGGTCTTTCCACCCTGGATGCTTTTATTGTTCCCAAGGGAGCAAAAGGCATGACGATCAATGGCGCCAATGAAAGAAAAGTGGGTTTAAAGGCATTGCCTTGCAATACCGTGACCTTCACCGATTGTGTGGTCCCGGCAGCGGACAAGCTGGGCAGAGACAAAGGGATTGACGGCAGAAGGCTCATCAACACCCTTCGGGTTGGCAACGCAGCCTTAAGTGTCGGCGTGTGCAAAGCGGTTCTGGATACTTGCGTTCCCTATGTTCAGGAGCGTATTTCTTTTGGAAAGCCCATCGGCAAAAAGCAGATCATCGCCATCTATATCGCAAAGATGCACAAAGAAATTGAAGCCATGAGATGGATGGTATGGAAGGCGGCCAGCCAGCTGGATCAGGGCACGGACGCGACCAAGGCAGCGACGCTGGCCCGTCACTGGGTCAACAAATGCGCAGTTCAGATCGCCGATGACGGGGTTCAGATTTTTGGTGGTCATGGTTATATTCGGGACTTTCCCCTGGAAATGTGGCTGAGAAACACCCGTACCCTTACCGTACTGGAAGGGATGATCGCAGCATAGGGTCTGTATGGAAATATGTGTGTCACACCGAGGGTGCCGAGTCGCCCGGCCGGCAAGGCGTGACGACGAGGGATATCGAGCATATGCCGAGGAGAAACAACGCAGCAGGCGGGGATGAATCGACACCCGAATGTAACATATATTTCGATACTGACCCTTTGTCCCGGCAGGAAATTTTTTCTGTCCGATTCAATGAAATGATAAATTTGTGGTGATTCTTCACAAATTGAAACCCATAACAAAAGGAGATGAACATGGTTGATTTTTCCATAAATGAACATGACCAGAAAGTACTGGACGAAACAAATCTGATGAAAAAAATGATCGATGAAAAATATGTCCGGTATTACGATATCCACGAAGAAGAACTTCTGCCCCCCGAACTTCCCGAGGCCAATGACTGGAAGCATCTGGAACCCATGCTTGCGGAACGGGGCAAAAAGGACGGGACCACAAAACCCGGAACCTTCGGCATGCTTCGTTCCATTGAATGCACGGGAAGCACCGGAACCATAGCACTGAGGGCAATTGCAGGAGGACTCGGCAATGCCGCCCTGAGAGCCCAGGGCACCAAAGAACAGCAGGAAAAATGGGGGCATTTGGGACTGGCCATGGCCATCACCGAACCCAGTTGCGGTTCAGACTCCAAGGCCATCGAAACCACCGCCCATCTTGACGGAGATGAGTGGGTGTTAAACGGAGAAAAAATCTTTGTCACCAGCGGCATCAAATGCAAGGGGCTTGTGGTCTGGGCCACTTTGGACCGATCCAAAGGCCGCGGCGCCATCAAATCCTTTATCGTCATGAAAGGCACCCCGGGTCTTGAGCTGGCCAAGAAAGAGCATAAGCTGGGGATTCGTGTAAGTGATACTGCCGCCTTTGTCTTAAAGGACTGTCGCGTTCCCAGGGAAAATCTTCTGGGCGGAAAAGAAGAGATTGCCGCAGAAAAGGGCGGCGACTTCAAGGGATTGATGGCCACCTTCAACATGACCCGCCCAGGCGTAGGAGCCGGTGGAACGGGCATGATCAAACATGCGTCCAAGATCGTCATCGCAGAGCTGAAAAAAGAAGGCGTGGAAGTGGACTGGGAGCAAGGCCCCGCCAAACGCTCAGCACTTCAGGAGAAACTGATCGACCTGGAAGCACAGATCGAATCTTCCGCCCTGACCGTCTATTGCGCAGCATGGCTGGCGGATTCCGGAAAACCCAATAACCTGGAATCCTCCGTTGCTAAAAACAAAGGCGGGGATGCAAGCCGTCATGGGGGTCTTCTTGCCGTTGAGCTTTTAGGGGCTGTGGGAATCACCGAAGACCATCTGGTTGAAAAAGACTGGAGGGATGCCCGTATCACGGACATTTACGAGGGAACCGGTGAAATCAACCATCTCATCATCGCAAGAGCCTTGTTGAATTATACTTCTTCAGACCTCATGTAGTATTTTCGATAAAAACGATGATTTAAGAACAGCCCTGGTTCATCAGACAGGGCTGTTCTTATTTCAACTTGGATTCTCAATAAAAAAAGCCTGTTGAAAATCAACAGGCTTTAGTAAAATGGCGGGAGCGACGAGACTCGAACTCGCGACCTCCGGCGTGACAGGCCGGCGTTCTAACCGAACTGAACTACACCCCCTAAATTAACTATAAAGCGTGGTAGGCGGAACAGGGCTTGAACCTGTGACCCTCGGCTTGTAAGGCCGATGCTCTCCCAACTGAGCTACCCGCCCACAAGGCAAAACCCATTCGCTCAATGGAAGGCTACAGGTATCAACAAACAACCCTGTTGTCAAGCTTATTTCCATGGAAAGGGCACGACAATTCCATTTTTTCATCAGATCAGGGGCGTCCGTACTTCCGGATTTTCAGCATTGATTCCCAAAGGGATATCACTGCCCCTAAAGAGACGTTCCCCATCATTGAGGATTAAAGCATGGGCTAAAACTTCATCCATATGATCCACCATAAAAATCTGCATCTGATTTGAGATGGTTTTTGGAATATCCTTGATATCCTTCTCGTTATCTCTGGGGATGACCACTTTCTTGATGCCTCCGCGGTGTGCTGCAAGAATTTTTTCCTTCAGCCCGCCGATGGGAAGCACCCTTCCCCTCAGGGTAATTTCTCCGGTCATCGCCAGATCCCTGTGAACCGGTTTTTTGGAAAGGGCGGACACCAGGGAAGTACACATGGAAATCCCGGCGGAAGGGCCGTCTTTTGGAATGGCGCCTTCGGGAATATGAATGTGGATATCATTGTTTTGGTAGAACTGGTTGTCAATCATCAGAGAATCCGACCTTGAACGAACATAACTTAAAGCGGCTTCCGCAGACTCCTTCATGACATCGCCAAGCTTCCCGGTTACCGAGAGCTTTCCCTTGCCAGGCATGATCAGTGTTTCAATACACAATAGTTCTCCTCCCACCTGGGTCCAGGCAAGGCCTGTTACCATTCCGATCTGATCTTTGTCTTCAATCTGACCGTAACGATAAGGTGCCACGCCTAAATATTTGTGTATCGAACTCGAGGAGACGGTAATTTCCTTTCCGGTGTCATTTTTTAAAACTTCTCTCGCAATTTTCCTGCAGATGGAAGCAATTTCCCTTTCGAGATTTCTCACCCCGGCTTCTCGGGTATATTTCTGGATGATCGTATAAATGGAATTCCGGGAAAAAGAAATTTTCTTGTTTTCAAGCCCGTTGGCTTTGACCTGCTTTGGAACCAGAAAGCCCACGGCAATGTGATATTTCTCAATTTCCGTGTAGCCTGCCAACCTTATGATTTCCATCCTGTCCTGCAACGGCAGGGGAATGTCCGGCAAAGTATTGGCCGTGGTGATAAAAAGGATGTTCGAAAGATCATAGTCAAGATCAAGATAGTGATCATTGAAACTGAAATTCTGCTCGGGATCCAGTACTTCCAGCAAAGCTGCCGAGGGGTCGCCTCTGAAATCCGTGCTCATTTTATCCACTTCATCCAGGCAGAAAACAGGGTTGTTGACCCCCATCTTTTTAAGGGATTGAATGATTTTACCCGGCATGGCACCGATGTAGGTTCGCCTGTGCCCGCGTATTTCCGCTTCATCCCTTACGCCGCCCAGGGATAACCGAACATATTCCCGGCCTGTTGCCCTTGCGACAGATTTTGCGAGTGAGGTTTTTCCAACTCCGGGAGGGCCAACAAAGCACAAAATCGGCCCCCTTATTTTCTCCACAAGGGTTTGAACCGCCAAGTATTCAAGAATTCTCTGTTTGGGTTTTTCAAGACCGTAGTGGTCTTCGTTGAGAATGTCTTCTGCTTTGTCAATATCCTTATTGACCTCACCGATCTCGTCCCAAGGCAAGCTGAGAATCCATTCTAAATAATTACGAACCACTGTTGCCTCGGCAGACATGGGGGTCATCAATTTCAGTTTTTTAAGCTCCTGCTTGGCTTTTTCCGTGGCCTCTTTGGACATCTTTTTGTTGTTGATCTGCTCTTCAAGCTCGGCCAGCTCATCTCCTGAATCATCTTCTGTGCCCATTTCCTTCTTTATCGCGCGCATTTGCTCATTCAGGTAGTAATGCTTCTGGGTTTTTTCCATCTGCTTTTTGACACGATCCTTAATCCTTCGGTCCATCCGAATGATCTCGATTTCCATTTTGATAAGATCCAGCAGAATAACGAGTCTTTCAGAGGGATGGACCGCATCCAGCAGGCGCTGTTTATCCTCAATTTTAAAGGAAAAATGAGTGGACACCGTATCGGCCATTCTGGAACAATCGGTGATGGCGGAAACATTGTCCACCAATTCCTTGGATATGTTTTTATTGAACCCTGCGTATTCTTCGAAGGCCTCCACAATGGATCTCATCAGGGCAAGACCTTCGGCCTTTGGGACCTCAGGCTCCTTTAAAAGGTCCACTTTAACCTGAAAAAAATCCTTTTCCTGAATAAAGTCCAGAATCCGGCCTCTGAATTTCCCTTCCACCAGAGCCTTCACAGTGCCGTCAGGCAATCGAAGTAGCTGGAGGACCTTTCCGATGGTGCCGATCAGGCTGATATCTTTTTCTGTGGGGTTATCAATATTTGCATTGGTCTGGGTGGCCAGAAACACATTTTTATCCTTGTCCATGGCCTCGGAAAGGGCATTCACAGATTTTGTTCTTCCAACAAACAATGGCGCCACCATATGGGGGAACACCACAATATCCCGAAGGGGGAGAAGGGGCAGCGTCACGCTGGTCGAATCAGTTTCATCTTCCTTGAACATCTTTGATATATTTATCATTTAATTACCTCTGTTTTTGCAGGCTGTTTTTTAAAAGATTATCGGGTTTCAACCTGAAAACTTTAGGTCTTATTATGAAACGTCAGATGGTTTAAATACAAAAACAGCAACCTAACTATATAAATTACCATGTGATGCATAAATAACCCATCAAATGTTATTCAATCCCCAATCAAGCCTGCTTTTTTTTTGGTTGTTCATAGAGCAATATCGGTTCTTCTTTATTTAAAATAACTTCCTCGCTGATCACACATTCTTTCACGCTTTCAATGGAGGGCAGATCATACATAATGGAAAGCATACTGCTTTCAAGAATAGCCCTCAGCCCTCTTGCCCCGGATTTCCTTTTAACCGCCTCTTTTGCAATGGAGGATAGGGCACTGTCCGTAAATCGGAGATTGACCCCTTCCATTTCAAACAATTTTATGTACTGTTTGATCAAGGCATTTTTAGGTTCCTTCAAAATACGAATCAAAGTCTTTTCACTGAGCTCGTCCAGCGTGGCGATGACCGGCAATCGTCCGAGAAACTCAGGAATCAATCCATATTTTATAAGATCTTCGGGTTGAATCATTCTCAGAACTTCACCCGTGCTTTTATCGGTTTCCTTGGTAATATTCGCTCCGAAACCCATCACCTTGGATCCGGTCCGCCTTCTAATGATCTGTTCCAAGCCATTAAAAGTTCCACCGCAGATAAAAAGGATATTGGAGGTATCCACCTTTACAAAATCCTGCTGGGGATGTTTTCGGCCCCCTTTGGGCGGAACGCTTGCGGTGGTTCCTTCAATGATTTTTAAAAGGGCCTGCTGAACCCCTTCACCAGACACATCCCGGGTAATGGAAGGGTTGTCTGATTTTGATGCGATTTTATCGATCTCATCAATATAGACAATACCTTTTTTGGCTTTTTCCACATCATAGTCGGCATTTTGAAGAAGAGCCAATATAATATTTTCAACATCTTCCCCCACATAACCCGCCTCGGTCAGACTGGTTGCGTCGGCGATGGTGAAGGGGACGTTAAGAAATCTTGCCATGGTTTGAGCCAAAAGCGTCTTGCCACACCCTGTGGGTCCTATGAGCAGAATATTGCTTTTCTGAATCTCCACATCTCCTGAATTTACGTTTGAATTGAGACGTTTGTAGTGATTGTAAACCGCCACAGCAAGAATCCGTTTAGCATGATCCTGCTCGATCACATAATCATCCAGTCGGGATTTGATTTCCTTTGGAACCAGATATTTATCTAACTTATCTGCGTCCTGTTCCTTTTCCTCTTGAATGATTTCACTGCACAACTGAATACATTCGTCACAAATATACACAGCCGGCCCGGCAATGAGCTTATTCACCTCTTTCTGGTTTTTTCCGCAGAAAGAACAAAAGAGGTTATCGTTTGTATCATCTTTTTTGGCCATCAGTTAAGCCTCCGTTTTTTCAGGTGCTTTTAGGTCATCGCGACTGTACATGACCTTGTCGATCAGACCGTAATTCAAAGCCTCATCCCCTGACATGAAATAATCCCGGTCCGTATCCTCTTCAATTTTCTTAAGGTCCTGACCTGTGTGTTTCACGAGAATATGGTTTAAATTGTCTTTAACCCTTAAGATTTCCCTGGCCTGAATTGCAATGTCCGATGCCTGACCCTGGGACCCCCCCAAAGGCTGATGAATCAAAATCCTGGCATTCGGCAGAACCAAACGTTTTCCCTTTGCTCCTGAAGCCAGCAATATGGCCCCCATGCTAGCAGCCTGGCCGATACAAACGGTTGAAACATCCGGCTTGATGTATTGCATGGTGTCATAAACGGCCATTCCGGCAGTCACCACACCGCCCGGTGAATTGATGTAAAAATTGATATCCTTTTCAGGATCTTCCGATTCAAGAAAAAGAAATTGGGCGATGAGAACATTTGCGATTTCATCGTTGATCGCAGAGCCTAAAAAAATAATCCGGTCTTTGAGCAGCCTGGAATAGATATCGTAAGCCCGCTCACCCCTGCTACTCTGTTCAATGACCATGGGTATTAATGCCACCGTGTCCGCTCCTTCTATTTAGAGATATGTACTGGTGTATTCATGAATCATAAGGTGGTAAAACCAACTCAATCTCCGGTATTTTCCGAAATTGGATCTTCCGGGGGCTTCACATCCTCAATGATGCTGTTCTCAATGATAAGGCTCAAAGCCTTTTTTTCAAGTATAGTCTGCTTAAAATAAAGTTTTTTGTCGGGATTCTGGGAATAGAACTGCTTGATCTGCTCCACATTCTGATTCACCGATTCAGCCATGTCAACCATCCCTTTATCCATTTCGTCGTCTGTGAGGTCCAACTTTTCCTGATCGATAATTTTATCAAGGATCAAATGGCGGCGCACCTGTTTTTCTGCAGTGTCCCGGTATCTCACTCCAAGGGTTTCCCGGGTCATGCCCAGATGTTCCAGGCTCATGTTTTGATAACTCAGGGACTGTTCTGTCTCTGCGATGATATTCTCCAATTCCATGTTGATCAAGGCATCGGGGACTTGAAATTCTGCTTGGTCCATCAAGGCCTGAAAAATCTGTTCGTTCAGTTCCTGCTCGGTTCTTTTTGCATTGCCGCTTTCTATGTTCTGACGAATAATGCTTTTCACTTCATCAAGGGTTTCGTACTTACCCAATTTCCGGGCGAATTCGTCGTTGATTTCAGGCAGGACTTCCTCCCGGATCTGAATGAGCTCCACCTTAAAGGAAATAGAGAGACCCGCGAGTTTGGGATTAAAATAATCCTCCGGGAAGGCTACGACAAAATCTTTCTGCTCCCCCGCTTTCATATCCAGAAGCTGGTCATCAAATTCCTTTGCAATGGTTCCGGCACCGACTTTCAGGGTAAAATTTTCCGTTCTGAGGGTTTCTTCAAAAGGCTTGTCGTCTTTAAACCCTTCATAATGGATCAGAACAAAATCATCGGCCAGAACCGGTCTTTCATTCTCAATAGGTTTCTGGGAGGCCATGTTCTTTTGAACCATCTTCAGTTGAAGCTCTATTTGTTGGTCTCCCGCTTCATACATTGTTTTTTTCAAGGAAATTCCCTTGAATTCAACGTCTTGAATTTCCGGGTAGATTTCAACCGAAGCGGAATAGGCATAGGGCTTATTGTTTTCAAGATCCGGTGGATTGATTTCAGGCGGCGCGACGATTTTGAGACCTGCATTTTCAATGGCTTTAAAAACGGATTCCTGTATCAATTTTGATGCGACGTCCGCCGCCACATCTTTCTGATAAACCCTTTCCAGAACGGCTCTAGGGGCCTTGCCTGGACGAAATCCCTTTAATTTTGCTGTTTTCTGGAGTTTCTTAAAGGCGTCGTCCATTTCGCCGGCCACCAATTCCGGCGGCAGTTCAATGTTAATCTTCTTCTTTACCGCGCTGATATCTTCAACAATAACGTTCATCTCTTTCCTTTCCGACCTTAAAAGCTTCCTCAATTTTTTTATTGTTATCAAAAGATGTTGGTGCGAGAGGGGAGACTTGAACTCCCATTCTGTCACCAGAGCTGGATCCTAAGTCCAGTGCGTCTACCAGTTCCGCCACTCTCGCATAGGGGTATGGGGGGAAAACATCGGTTACCGACTTGAAAAGTATCGGTTAGAAAAACCGGTACAACACACCAACCCTTTCTTTTTATGGCTTTCTCCACATCATGGATGCAGAGTTCAAAGAAAATAGTATCAATCCATATGTGTGTCAAGCAAATTTCAGCAAATCCGGGACCTGTCAATTCATTGC
>VMSV01000044.1 GCA_013791935.1 Desulfobacteraceae bacterium
AACGGGACCGGCGAGTTGCCCCCCAAACAACCACCCACCGGTAAAAGAGTGGCGGTGGTGGGGTCCGGGCCCTCGGGCTTGACCGTGGCCGGAGACCTTATCATCAAAGGTCATGAGGTGACTTTGTTTGAAGCCTTTCACCGGCCCGGCGGAGTGCTGGTTTACGGAATTCCGGAATTCAGGCTGCCCAAGGACATTGTCTTCTCCGAAGTGGGGTTTCTGGAAAAGCTGGGGGTTAAACTGGAATGCAATGCCGTGGTGGGCAGAACCGTGTCCCTGGATGAGCTGTTTGAAGAGGGGTTTGACGCCATCTTCTTAGGGGTTGGTGCAGGGCTTCCCAAATTTTTAGACGTTCCCGGTGAAAACGCCATCGGAATTTTAAGCGCCAATGAATATCTCACCCGGGCCAACCTCATGAAGGCCTACCGATACCCCGAATACGACACCCCCATTCCCAGAGCCAAAGATGTGGTGGTTTTGGGCGCGGGCAATGTGGCCATGGACTCGGCGAGAACCGCCATGCGCATGGGCGCGGGTCGCGTCCGGATCGTCTATCGAAGATCCCGGGAAGAAATGCCGGCCAGGGCTGCTGAAATTCATCATGCGGAAGAAGAGGGCATTGAACTTTTCCTGCTTACCAATCCCACAAAGTTTTTAAGCAATGAAAAGGGACGTCTTACGGGAATGGAATGCCTGAAAATGGAGCTGGGAGAACCGGATGATTCCGGCCGGAGAAGACCGGTGGCCATCAAAGGGTCCGAGTTCATCATGGATTGCGATATGGCCGTGGTGGCCGTGGGATCCGGAGCCAACCCCCTGTTGACCCAGACCACGGAAGATCTGGCCCTGAACAAATGGGGTTATATCGTGGCGGATGAGGCCACGGGCAAAACCACCAAAAAAGGAGTCTGGGCAGGGGGAGATATCGTCACCGGTTCCGCCACGGTGATTCTGGCCATGGGCGCGGGAAGGAAAGCCGCGGATTCCATCCATGATTACCTGACTCTGGGGTGGTAGGGAAGAGATTGATGAGGGTGTAAAATCTTTTTTTCACGCGGAGCCGCAAAGAGCGCAGAGAAAGAAAAAAAGAATCAACGGGTGGCCGAAAAAACCGGCCGCCCGTTAAATTTTTATCGTGGATGATCTTGCAAACTCAATTGACCCCGGAAGGTACGACTGAAAGTGGATCAGGATTGAAATTCCCCCCTCGAAAAAGAGGCACAAATGAGAATACTCTTTGTTTTTTTATGTTTGCTTGTTTCAATGCCTTTGGCCTTTGGTGCTGCGCCCAAGGACAAAGAAAACAATGATTATGTTTCCTTGCGGATATCCGCACGGGTGTTCGGCCAGTTTACAGGGCGATACAGCGAGGCTTCCGAAGAGCTGTCCATCAACAAGGTACATCTCGATTCCTATACCACGTCCTATACAACGGTCACAAAATGGAAAGTCATTGATCTGGATCAGCCGGATGATGTAGCCGTCCTTGAACTGGTTTCCGACCGCCCCCAGGTATGGGGGCCGGGCAGGGAATGATGAAGGAGGTCACCCGGCGTACGGTGACGGATCCCGGCAACAAGAAGCGAAAGACCAAAGACATTGCCGATTCCAGCTGGACCTACCGCTTCCCCCGGGAGAATCATCCGTTTCCGGCCCGGGTAATCCTTCATAAAAAAGCCAAAACCTTCCGCATCGAGATAAATGCCGTAGGGCCTGAAATACCTGAATTGATAGGGCATACGACATTATCTATGGACGGCAAAAGTCGATCGATAGACAGCCCCATCGCTTCCACCATAGGCATGGCCTTGAGTATGATTGCCCAGACAGCCGCCATACCCCAAGGGGACTCAGACAAGCGACTCACGGGCAAATTTGATCCGGAAAAACCCTTTGCCGTATCTGGAATGGCTGTGTATAACGCTTCGGAAATCCCCAGCTTTAAAATGATGCTGGACGGCATGGCCCAGTCCCTGGGGCCTGGTGCTGTTGCCAATGGGGACGGCAAACTCCATGTGTCCTATACCCTGGCATGGAACTGTGAACCCTCTGACATAGAAGCTGTGATTGTGCCCAAGGCTGACTATGAATCATGGCTCCCGGCTGCATCCAAATCAGGAAGCGACCCTGGAAACGCCATCCTGTTTGAAGTAAAACTCATTGACAAAAAAACCGGTAAAGAACCCAAGGACTATACTGCCTATTTCCAGTGCGATCTTTCCGACGTTTCAAAAGAACCCGGTACCTGCATGAACAGCCCTTCAAAAGGAACCGAACCGGACTTGAAAATCCTTCCCACGGACAACCCGGACATGGAAACCGTGTCCTCGGACGGGCAGAGTGCAACCAGCAAGAAAAAATTGAAAAAATGTGCCCTCAGCGTCAGCTCCTTTGACGGAGCAGCTTACGGCAGGATGAAAATCGTTGCCCACCTGAATGACGGCCGCGCAGTCCTGGCCCATCTGGAAGGCAAATCCGAAGGAATGAATATCACCCTGCCCTTTGACGAAGACGAAAACCATATTGCCGATGCCTGGGAAGATGCCAAAGGCGTCAAAGGCAAGGCCCCGTCCGTGGATGATGATACCGAGCCTTTTAGGGACCGCAACAACGGTGACGGCTTGACCATCTGGGAAGAATACCGGGGCTTTCTGGAGGACGGGACCCATTTCAGGACCGATCCCAGGAAAAAAGACCTCTTCATCTGCGATCAGATCGGCGGCCGGAGCAAGAAAGGGATCAACCGGTTTGCCGCTCTGACCAAACTGGATGTCCACCATAAACTGACCGTGGATGAATTGGATTACACCCGCATCATTAACCGGAACCGGAGCAAGGGTGCCCCCCATGTGGTGGATCAGCATGGACTGCTCATCGAAAAATTTGATCGAAAAGATGAAGATTATATCGGCTGGACTGTAGGTGGCCCTGGTACGCCAAAATCAATTGACCGGATTGTGCTGGCCCATAATATCCCTGATACTGTCACAAGGACCATCAGCAAGGGCACCACCAAGACCTACGACTACTATTCCCCAACAGCAGCTCACGAATTACTCCATGCCTGCAATGTCTGGCATCATGGAGAGAGAGATACAATAGTTTACTGGAAAGTAAAGGAAGTTGATGGGAAAAAGAAGCTCTTTGAATACGAAAACGAGGCGGATTGCAGCAAGCCTGAAAAAGGTTACTTAATGTGGGTATACACCGAAGCACAAGAGAGAATTCTTCCTGAACATTCACTTTGGGCCACACCCCAACCCATATACCGTGGCAAGGATCAAGGACAGCACAGCGGGGATGAGGACTGCGTGATGCGATACGATTGTTCCGAATCTTACTACGGTTATACCACTCACTTTTGGTTATCCTTACAGGACGAGGAGCCTGTGGGCCAGGGATTATGTGTGGGTTCGTCCGGAACCGGGGTTAATAAAGCCGGCCGAAAGCCCTATTCCAGATATGGGGATGCCGATGCAGGCAAAGGCGCGTGCGCGGATCAGATATGTGTCAACGATTTGTATCATTAAAAGGAAACCACAAGATGATGAAAATTAAATGCATTAAACATTTATTATCCATTTTTATGCTGATATTGATGGCGGCGGTATTATGGTCCTGCACCTGCCGGGATGAAAACAAAACCCCCGGATCAACATCCAAAACTGACGCAACAGCTCCCGGGCCTGGGCCCGCGGAAGAAACACCATCGGATATCCAGCCAAAAGAGGAACCGGGGCAGCTTGTGATTTCTTCCTCAGCCGAAACCGGGGCACAGTTGTATACTTCCTGGCCCCTCATCATCAGCGCCAATGTGTGGCGGAAAATACCGGTCCCGGATGATCAGGGACAAACGCCTGCGGTTTCTTCTATCACGCTCAAGGCAAAAAGCGGCTCATGGCGGGAGGCCCTGGTATTGGAGGTGAAAAACGCATCCGGTGAGAACGTGGTCTGGCCTTTTCATCTTGTGAGCCGACCCGATGAAAGCACTTCTCTCGGGGTGGAGGATTCAGTAACCGCCCATTGGTGGCTGGACCCCTCCGAGACCCAGGCCCTTTCCGAAGGCACCTATAGCGTCATGGTTTCGTTTAAACCGGAAATGATGGAAGGGCTTCCGGCGTATATTGCCCAGGACCGGTTTTATTTGACCATCAAAAAAGAACCCAGCCCCCTTGATCCGGCCCTATCGTCGGCAAAGCAATATCAGATGGCCGATTTCTTCCTGTTCAAAGGCGATGCCAAGGCCGCAGGTGAGCGGGTGGACAAACTTCTGGCTGCTGAACCGGAAAACCTCGGGGGATTGAGTTTAAAATCAAAACTTCTGGCGAGTGAAGGAAAAAATCTGGAGGCGGTAAATGTATTAGGAGATGCGTTAAGCCTCTATTACCGGAAATATCCCAATGCCGACCCGCCCCTGGGGCTTCTCCATCAGCGCTCCGAAGTGTTAAAGAATTTAGCACCCGAACCCGTAACAGTTGACGGCAGCAGCCCCTCCAATTAAGGGAGCGTGCATATCTATATATTTAGGCCAAGGAGATTCAAATGAGACTGTTTCTGATGTGTATTGCCCTGATTTTTTCTGCGTCTTCGGCATGTTGTGCTGCACCGGACGATGATAAGGTCACGCTCACCATCAACACCACCTGCGTGGCCGATTCGACAATGAACACAACCGATGCCTTTCTTAAAGAAAAAGTAACCGGCACCCTCCGTGAAAGGGCCGTCTATCGTATTGTCTCTTCCGAAGGAGGACGGTTGGAACTGGAGCTTATCGACCACAAGAACAGTATCGAAATATCGGGCGGCGGCACCTATAAATCTCCTATCGAGTCTGCTTCGTGGACATTAAAAACAGGCCACCCCGCGATACGGGTTCAAGGGGGTGTCGATATCAACACCATGGACGGGACCGGCAACATCATCATCGGTAATTTCATGCAAGAAGCCGAGATCAAGGCCAGCCCGGAGGATGCGCCAGGTGGCAGGTTTGCGGTTGATATGGCAGAAATAGCGATTGACTCTGCAAAACTTTCTGGATTTTTTGGATCAAACGAGAGTTTTCTCAAAGGGTTAAACTTCACTTTTGACCCGAAATCAAAACGGATTTCAGCCGGTGGCCAGGCGAATTATCAAGGGACCTTGAAGGACGAATCCGCCAATATTACCAGTACCAGCAGTCTCAGCGTCACCTACACCGTGACCTCCGGAGTGCCGGTAGAGTTGCGTGCCGTACTGATCCCCAAAGGAGATTACAAAAAATGGCTGCCCAGGGCCAAGGGGCCGGACACTCCGGGAAACACCATCACCTTTGATGTCGAACTCCGAGATCCTGAGGGCGGGAAGGCCAAGGAGAAGACTGCACAGTTCGAGATTGAGCTGCTCGAAACTTCCCGACACCCCGGCACCACCATGAACAGCCCCTGGACGGGTGTCGCCCCTGATTTAAAGATCCTGAAGGCCAATAATCCGAAGTTGGCAGAGGTCTCACCCGATGGCCAGACAGCCAAAACCGCCAAGGGCCTCAAATCGGCCAGCATCACCGTCAGCAGTTTTGACGGGGCAGCCATGGGCAAACTCACCGTTCTGGCGCGCATTGATGGTGAAGACACGGTGCTCACCGCTCAACTGGACTCCCATGTCACCGAAGTGAGCATCCCCTACGACCTGGACGGCAACACCATTGCCGATGCCTGGGAAGAAGCGAACGACGTCCTGGGCAAGCCCCTCAACACCGATGAAGACGCCGAGCCCATGGGGGATCGCAATAATGGTGACGGCCTGACCACTTGGGAGGAATACCGGGGATTTCTCGAGGACGGAAAACATATCCGGACCGATCCAAAGAAAAAAGACCTCTTTATCTGCGACACCTACGGCGGCCGCAGCAAGAAGGGGATCAACCGGTTCGCCGCCCTCACCAAACTGGATGTCCACCATAACCTGACCGTGGATGAATTGGATTATACCCGCATCATTAACCGGAATCGGAGCAAAGATGCTCCCCATGTGGTGGATCAGCACGGCCTGCTCATGGAAAAATTCACCAGAGACAAAGAAGATTATGACGGTTGGGCAGTTGAAGCACCAGGGACACCAGGGGCCCCGGGTGAAATGGGGACTCCAAAATCAACTGCCCGGATTATCATAGCCCATAATATTCCTGATAAAGTCACAAGAAACATTGGCAATAGCATCGGCATCACCAAAACCTATGATTACTATGCCCCGAAAGTAGCCCATGAATTGCTTCATGCCTGCAATGTCAGGCATCATGGGGAGAGAGACGAAATGGTTTACTGGAAATCAAAAACCGTTGACGGGAAAAAGGAGCTGTTTGAGTATGATAATGAGGCTGATTGCAACGATCCTGGAAAAGGAAGGCTGATAACGGCTTATTGGGGTGAAGATGTCACCCTGATTTATGGTGCGGACCTTCCGATCTGGGAAAAGCCCTTTCCCATCTACATGGGTCAGAACTGGGGCCAGCACAGCGGCAATGAGGATTGCGTCATGCGGTATGATTGCTCCCAGGCTTATGACGGCTTATTCTCTATCATAGGCCCTGACGGTCGGTTTTGCCTTTATAAAACGAGCCAGGAACCCGTGGGACAGGGGCTGTGCACAAGCTCGGACGGGACAGGGGTGAATAAGATCGGCAGAAAACCGAAATCCCGGTATCACGAAGCATGGGCCATCCAAGGCCGAGGCGCCTGCGCAGACAAAATCTGCGTCAACGATTTGTATCATTAGGATGAAAAACCGAAAAGGAAATAAAAAAATGAAAAATACCATCCTGCGCCTGTTGTTTAAACAGGCACTCTTTGCAGGGCTTATTGTCATGCTTTTGATTTTCAATACAGGGGAGGCTTCAGGAGCGGATATCTAAACGCCGGAGGGATATACCCGCTCGAATACCCTGCCGGCGAGCTTTTTGACCTTGGTGCCGAAGGGATATACTGTTGAATCACCACAAATGGTCAAGCATGGCCCCATGGGCAATGTGACCTTCTTTGCCCAGAAAAAGATTACAGGCCGTCATTCAATTTACACCAGCGAATATCATTTTGATCTCAACATAAAAGAGGCCCCAAGCCAACTGATCAAAATTCAGGGGCCAATGTATCGGACACAACTGGAACAAAGCATTGAAAAAGAAATGAGCGGCCGCCGCAAAGATGACTCGGACCCCATAACCGGCTATGATCAACCCCGGTTAACCCGGTATGCCTGGGGGGCGGGGATCACTCAGCGGATTATTCACAAATATATGGGAGTAGTGAAGAGTCCGAATTTGAAACCCCTTGCTGAATAAAATCAATGGGCTGAAAAAGCGGCTGAAAAAATAAGCAGGACCGGACTTGCAGATTTAAGCGATAAATAAAGGGAGCCCCCCTTCCAATAGAGAGGCTTCCTTTACAACAGCCAAATTCTTTATTCGGGCTACTGGCCCACCAGTTCCACCCTACGGTTTTTGGCCTTGCCCTCATCGGTCTTGTTGGAAGCCACGGGTGATGTGGGACCGGCACCAAAGGGGGAGAGCCGGGCCGCGGCTATCCCGTGTTTACCCACCAGGGCATTCACCACTGAGGCAGCCCGGTCCTGGGACAATTTGACATTATTGGCAAACTGGCCGACATTGTCGGTATGACCTACCACATAGACTTTGAGGTTGGCATCGGCTTTGAGCATTTTCACGATCTCGGCCAGGGCCGGGTCGGACGCAGGTTTCAAATCAGCCTTTCCGGTATCAAAATAAATACCGTAAACCGCCACGCGCCCTGTTTCCTTGATGCTGCCGGACAGGGCATCGGCATTGGCCACCACATCCTGTTTCATGAGCTGCTTTTCAACCATTTGGACATTGTACATCCCGTTGTTGGCGCCGGACACCTCGACCCAGATTTCTTTATCCTCTTTGATGACCCGGATAATGGAATACTCCGTTCCCCCGTCTTCAAAGGCATAGATCTCTTCTCCGCCCACGGCCTTGGCGGCATTGACGTAATTGCGAGTAATCTGCAGGCCGCTGGGATGGTCCATGCCTTCATTGGCATAATAGACCACAACAGTATGATACCCTTCTACTTTTTCCATTTTGCCCGGTTCGACCTGGAATTCATGCCGGTCAAATTCCAGGGCCTCGTAACTGTAAATGTGAAATCCGGGCATGCGGGAAAAAAGGTCCGGGTCCTTGCTGCCTGGACTGTCATTCGGATCACTGGCTGCAAAAGCGAATGGGACCTGGATCAGACACAGGATGACAATCAAAATGGTTAAAATACAATGTCGCATGGGTTCTCCTTGGGTTGTTTTCATGTTGGGTTGTTTTTTCGAATGGGTCGGACAAATCAAAAAGGGTTCAAGGCAGACACAAAATGGACGTACTACTACAGGATATCCTGTGGAAAGTCAAAGAGGGATTCATGTCCAGCCGGCAGCCTGCAGGACAACCGCATTGGATTCAAAAACCATGGATTGAACGGAATGTAGGGTTGATTATGGAATTGACAACCGGGTGAGCCCGGCTTAATATTCCGATCGTTTGTTTGGCGGAACCGGGTTTCCCCGGCATGCCGCCAACCCTTTGGCATTTATTTTGAACTGTTGGCGTCACTCCATTGAAATTATGATTTTCAATTCCTTTGAATTTGCGGGCTTTTTTGCGGCTGTCTTCGGACTCTGCATCCTTTTGCCCCATAAATGGCAGAACCGCATGCTCCTGGGCGCAAGCTACTATTTCTACGGCTCCTGGGACTGGCGGTTTCTTATCCTCATATGGATCACCACTCTTTTGGATTATTTTTGCGGGCTCGGCATCCAGAATGCCACGGAAAAAACCACCCGACGGCGATTTCTGGCATTAAGCATCTGTACGAATTTAACCATTCTGGGGTTTTTCAAATACTACAATTTTTTTACCCAAAGTCTTTTCGATCTGTTGGGGTTCTGGGGACTGTCCTTAAATCCCTTTTTATTGCACGTGGTTCTTCCCGTGGGGATTTCCTTCTATACGTTCAAGTCCATGAGCTATACCGTGGACATCTACAGGAACCAATTCCAAGCCACCCGGAATCTGGAAGACTACGCGCTTTTTGTGGGATTTTTCCCCCAGCTTTTGGCCGGGCCCATTGAAAGGGCCAAGGATTTGCTCACCCAGATCAGCAGACCCAGGACCCTGAGCCTTGATCAGGTGTATGAAGGGGGTTTTCTGATTTTCTGGGGCCTGTTCCAGAAAGTCTTCATTGCGGACAATCTCGCCCGAATCGTGGACCCGGTGTTTTCGGGTAAACCTCCGTATCCGGACGGAATGAGTGTCGTCATCGCCGCCTATGCCTTCACCTTTCAGATTTACTGCGACTTTGCCGGATATTCCAACATGGCCAAGGGCATCGGCCGATGCCTGGGCTTTGACATCATGACCAATTTCAACCTTCCGTATTTTTCCGAAAACCCCAGGGAGTTCTGGCGGCGCTGGCATATCAGCCTGTCCCAGTGGCTCAGGGATTATCTGTATGTATCCATGGGGGGAAACCGAAAGGGGGTCGTCAAGCTCTACCGGAATCTGTTCCTCACCATGGTGCTGGGCGGGTTGTGGCACGGGGCCGCCTGGACCTTTGTCATCTGGGGAGCCTACCACGGTTTGCTTCTGGTGATCCATCGACTGATCGAACCTTTTTTAAAGGCGAAAATCGTTTTTAACCGACTTTTTTCGGAAAAAGCCTGGTGGCTGATCCGGGTGGTTTTCTGTTTTCACCTGGTCTGTTTCGGATGGGTGATCTTCCGGGCCGAGTCCATGGCTCAGGTTTTTGCCATGGCCAAAATTGTTGCGACCCAGCCTTTCACCTTCAACAGCGAAACCCTGATGGCCGGAAAAAGGCTTCTCTTCGGGCTCTGGCCCCTGGTTCTGGTTCAGATTTACCAATACCGGAAAAATGACCTCATGGCCGTTTATCAATCTTCCGCGCTTGTGCGGTCGGTTTTTTATTTGATCTGCATTTATCTCATGGTGGTTTGCGGGGCGGAAAGTGGGAAGGATTTCATCTATTTTCAATTTTAAAAAGATTCCATGGGGAATCGCGGGGGCTGGAGCGCTTTTTCTTCTGCTGGAACTCGCGGCCCGCATGCTCTGGACTCCGGCTTTCGTGGGGGAAAAAACCTATAGCCGCTTTGAGCCCAACTACCGCTATGGGTATTCGGAGCAGATGCCTCTTTTTGAAAGCATCGGAAACCAGTTGGTTTGTATGCAGACCCAATACACCCAGTTTCACCGGCAAACCCTGTCCAAAACCAAAGCAAAAAACGAGATCCGGATTTTCACCCTGGGCGGATCGGTTTCCAGGGGATCTTTGGAAACCAGCTATTCAGGCCGTCTTGAAAAAATGCTCAGGCTTGCTGCCCCCCAATACGAATGGCATATCATCAACCTCTCCTGCGGCGGCTACGGGACCTCCCGAATGAGGGTTCTGATGAAAAAAACCCTGGCGTATGAACCGGACCTCTTTATCCTTCACCCCCACGGATCCAATGAATATGAAGACGAGCGGGATTTCAACTACCAGGAGAAGCTCCATGCAGGGATGAACCGCCTGTTTTTCTCTTCCCACTTTCTGGTGCTTTCCAAAAAAAAATATGACGAGCTGAACTCCAACGCTCTGCCCCAGTCCGACGCGGAGAGTGAGCTCAAGGCCAGTGCGGTTCCCGAGAATGTGGCCCGGTGGAATGCCACCATGGACAAAAACCTTCAGGCCATGATGGACGTGGCAAAATCAAGGCACGCCGGGGTGGTTCTGGTGGGCAGGGCGGATAGGAATGACGGGGCCGAATACTACGCAAACAAGGAGACCCTGGAGATCAACCGGATCATCAAGGAGCATTCCAAGACCTTTTCCCCTTGTTTTTATCTGGACATGGCGGGCCTCATGGCTTCAACCTATCCGGATATGGAAAGCAAGGAATTCCTCTTTGAGGACACCACCCACTGGAGGGAAATCGGGCATAAAATGGCGGCGGAACACCTGCTTGGGCCTGTCCTTGCCATGGTGAAAGCCTCAAGACCTTAAAGAGGCTTGTATGTTGTCCAGGTATTTCCGGGTGATCTCCCGGCTTGCCCTGTGGGGGTCTGTCTCTTTTTTCATGATCCGAATGGCAATCCTTTCCATTTCCCCGCTTTCCGCCAAATCGTTGAGGACAGGGTCCAGGAGGATATGATGAAGGGCTTCCCGGAGTTCCATTTTGGCCTTGCGCTGCATCCGTTCATCCATAAGCTTTGTGTTCAGAAGCATTTGAAAATGCTGCTCTGCGGCCCCGGCCAGGTTTTCAACCCCCCGGGCAAAAGCTTCCTCATCCCCGGCGTTCCCGATTTTGATAATGGGAGGGCGCCAATGGCCAGGGAATTCTGAAACCATGTTGAGCATGGACGTCAGTTCATTTTCCAGCCTTCCGGCCCCTTCGCGGTCCGCTTTGTTGATGACAAAGATATCGGCAATTTCCATGACTCCGGCCTTTATGGCCTGGATTTCATCCCCCATGCCGGGGGTGAGCACCAGGATGACCGTATGGGAATGGTTGATGATATCCACTTCCTGCTGGCCTGCACCCACGGTTTCCACCAGAATGAGGTCTTTGCCCATGGCATCCATGACATGAACGGCATCCCCCACCGCAGCGGAAAGCCCGCCCAATGCACCTCGTGTGGCCAGACTCCGGACAAACACATCCGGGTCCTCCCCGTGGCTTTTCATCCGGACCCGGTCCCCCAAAATCGCGCCTCCGGTAAACGGCGAGGTGGGGTCCACGGCCAGGACCCCCACCGTTTTGGACTGTTTTCGGGAAACGGAAATCATCCGATCCACAAGCGTGCTTTTGCCCGCACCCGGGGCCCCGGTGAGTCCGACAATGCGGGCTCTTCCCGTGTGGGGGAAAAGCGCCATGACCGAAGCTTTGGCGCCGGGCAGTTTGTCTTCCAGATTCCTGATCAGGCGGGAGGCGGCTCGAACCTCTCCGGCCAGGATTTTTAGTATAACATCCGTTGCATCCAATGGATTGACCATGCTGTATGGTTTTTCATTTCAGTTCGGGAAAGCATCATTCAGGTAGGTGACCACGTCCGAAACGCTGGTCCCGGGAAGAAAAATTTTTGCCACCCCCTGATTTTTCAAAGCAGTGATGTCATCCCGGTTGATGATGCCGCCCCCGAAGACCATAATATCCTTGGCCCCCTTTTCGTCAAGCAGGCGGACCACCTTGGGGAAAATGGTCATGTGGGCTCCGGACAGACTGCTGATACCGATGGCGTCCACATCCTCCTGAATGGCGATGGAAACCACCGACTCCGCGGTCTGGCGAATCCCGGTATAAATCACTTCCATGCCCGCATCCCGGAGACCGACAGCAATGACTTTGGCCCCCCGGTCGTGCCCGTCCAACCCAACTTTGGCAATGAGTATGCGTTTTTTTCTCATGTCTCTTACCCCTTTATTTTCAACAGCTATCTAGTTATTTTTTCCCGGTCCCAGGTTGTTGCCGTCACTCCCCGCTTCACCAGTTTATACTTCTCCGTGCGGAAGGTGGGGGTTTTGGGCAGTTCTTCCAGAAACTCCACATACCGGGGCACCATGAACCGGGCCATGTTTTTCTGGCAATATTCAATCAGTTGTTCCGGAGAAAGGGCCTGCCCGGGTTTCAGCACCACGGCGGCCATGATGTCTTCCTCGGACAGTTCCGAAGGCACGCCGAAAACCGAGCTCTCCATCACCGCCGGATGCCGGTCGATGACCATCTCCACTTCCTGGGCCGATACGTTTTCCCCCCGCCTTCGAATCGCGTCCTTTTTCCGGCCCTTGAAGAAGAAGAACCCGTCCTCATCCACCATGGCCAGGTCCCCGGACCGGAACCACCCGTCCTTCATCTTCTCATCCGTGGCATCGGGTTCCTTGTAGTATTCCACCCAAATTTCCGTGGGGTCCGTGGGACGGATGATCATTTCTCCCACGTTTCCCGCCGGAAGATCGTTGTCGTCGTCATCCACCACTTTGGCTTCATTGTAGTAAGGCGGTCTTCCCATGGATCCGATCTTCCGGTCTCCGGGCCGGTTGTTGATGGACCCGCCTTCGGTGGTGCCGTAGGATTCCACGATTTCCAAGTTGAACCGCCTTTCAAAATCAGGAATGAGGTCCGCCGGCGCTCCGGCCCCACGGGCAAACCGCACATGATGGTTTTTTCCGTCCTGGTTCGTGGGGGGCGCTTTGTAAAGAATGGCGATCATGGCCCCGATGTAGTTAAAGGTCGTTGCCTTGTGCTTCCGGATATCCTCCCAGAACTGGCTGGCGGAAAACCGCACGCCCAGGGCCATTTTTCCGTTGATGAACAGGGCGGGCAACGTGGTGAGGTTCTGGGCATTGCCGTGGTACATGGGCAGGGCCGTGTAAAAAATATCCTCGGGCGTGTACCCGAACACCCTCAAGGCTCTCAGGGCTCTAAGCATCACATATTCATGGGACCGCAGCACGCCTTTGGATCGGCCCGTGGTCCCCGAGGTGTACATGATCTGAAACGGATCCTCCGGGGCAATGGCCGGGGAGGTGAAGGTGTCCGGACCCATGAAAAAATCCTTTAAATCCCTGGTTCCGTCAGGCACCGGGGCGTTGCCGTCGGACTTGACCACATAAAAATCCAGATCCCGGCCGGCCAGGGCCTCTTTCAGCTGGGGCATAAGATCCTGCTGGACAATGGCCCCCCGGGTGTCCGAATGGGTGAGGATATAGGAGAGAATTTCCCCCTTCCATTCGATGTTAAAGGGCACCATCACGGCCCCGATCTTGGAGATGGCAAACCACACAAACAAGTATTCCGGGCAGTTGGCCAGCAGGACCCCGATCTTATCTCCCTTTTTAATGCCCAGGGCCGTCAGGGCATGGGCCGCCTGGTTGGCCTTTGATTCGAATTCATCAAAGGTAATGGCCTGGTCCTTGAACAGGAGAAAGGTTTTGCCCTTGTTCCGTTTCGCCTTTTCTGCCAACAGATTCCCCAGGGTCCATTGGTCACGGGGCAGGCTGATGAGGTCCGCTCCCCAATCTTTTTCATTTTCCAGCATTCGCAATTCCTCCGCACATATATTTTGGTTGGGCCATTGCCGGGCAGACACATAGGTCTGCCCCTACGCCTACACCCAAATCCTATGGGCGGACCTATGTGTCCGCCCTTGATGTTCGGTTCCGATATATTTACCTGTTAGATGTTTCCTTCACAATCGTATTAAAAAAAGGAACCAAGTTCTTCTGATATTCCAGGTTCTGTAAGAAATCATATATAAAACCAATCTTGTCCGAGGGCAAAATGCCGGACAAGGATTTTTTAAACTTCTTTCCCACAACTTCTGTGGAAAGCGGATTTTCCGGCTCTCCCAAGGGGAACCGCAACTGCCGGTGTATGGTACGACCGTCCTTTAATTTTATGTTTACGATTGCACCCCTTTCAGCCGGGAAGTTAACGTCCAAGGCCGGGTCCACCACAACCCTGGTTTTTGTGCACAGCGCCTTTATGGTTTTATCGGCCAGGAGGGCTTCGGTGATCTGCTCATCCGATACTTCCCCTTCCTTTAAGGCCACTGCCACGAGAAACGGGGTGTTGAACCGGGCATCCGTATGATTTCCGGCATTTTCCCGTTCCATGGCATGGGCCGCCGAGGTGATGCCGACGAAAATTTCCGCGACGTTTTCCGGTTTGACGGCGTCCGTTGCCCGCATGTCCAGGACCGCATCAATGGCCGGATGGATGTGGCGGCACCCCCCGTGGAGTTTCAAATAACTCTCCCCCACGAGGAATCGTGACCCCAAATCGTTAAGGTCGAGGGTTTGGGCGTTCCCGTATGCTTTTAAAAACCCCTCTTCCAGGGCCCGGGCCGGACCGGGCATTCCCTTTTTGGCCAGCAGGGCCGCTTCAAACCCGCCTTTCACGGCCCTGGCGATCTGGTAGCATTTGGCAGGATAGGCATCAAAGGCACACACCAGACCACCCGATGACAAACAGGCCAGGGACAGGGCCGAAGAGAGTTCATGGGCATCCAGGCCCATGAGTTTGCCAACCGCCGTGGCCGCCCCCGGGGGCGCTAAAATGGCCGATGAATGAAATCCCCGCTGCAATACATAGGGATAGATGGCGTAACCGATACGCAGGTGAACCTCATAGGCCAGGATGATGGCGGCAATCAATGCCTCACCGGATGCCCCGGTGATCTGGGCCGCAGCCAGAGCCGGCGGAATAATTCCCGACGAGGGATGGGCCCCGGCATACCGGCTGCCGTCTTCCATGCCCGAGGATGTGGCAATATAGCTGTTGCAGGCTGCGGCATCGGCCGCCGGCAGAAGTTTCCCGGAAAACAGGACCATGGCTTCGGGCGAAGAGGGAATGCAGGGGGCGTTGAGAACAAAATTTTCCACCCCGGACCCCATGCCCATGGCCAGGGCCGCCAGAAAGTCCATAATCCGGATTTTGGCTTTTTCCTTCACATCGGATGGAATCTTTTCAGCCGTTGTTTCATTAACAAACAAAGCCAGGTGTTCAATCAAGGTCCGGGTCACGGAAAGCCTCCCTTCCTTTTGTATAATCAAAGAAATGCCAGGGGTTCCTTGAATTCACCATAGAGATCCCGCAGTACATCGCAGATTTCACCGATGGTGGCATAGGCTTTAACGGCTTCAATCATGGACGGCACAAGATTCTCGTTTTTCTGCCCGGCCCCGCGAATGGCCGCAAGGCCCCGTTGCACCGCCTGGTTGTCCCGTTCCTTTTTCAATTGGGCCAGATTGGCCAACTGCTCCTTTTCCACAGCCGGGTTGACCAGAAAACTGGGCATTTCGATTTCCTCCCCGGTTTCAAACCGGTTCACTCCCACCACCACCTGCTTGCCCGAGTCGATCTCCTTTTGAGCTTCCCAGGCCGACTGCATAAGTTCCTGCTGGTAAAAGCCTTCCTGGATGCACTGCACCGCTCCGCCCTTTTTCTCAATTTGGGCCAAGACTTCCCACACATCCTTTTCAATGGTATTGGTGAGCTGTTCAATGAAATAAGACCCGCCCAGAGGATCCGCGATGTTGGAAACTCCGGTCTCATGGGCGATGATCTGTTGGGTACGCAGGGCAATGGTTACGGCATCTTCCGCCGGCAGCGACAACGCTTCATCATGGGAGGAGGTGGCCAGGTATTGCACCCCGCCCAGAACCGCGGCCATGGCCTGGAGGGCCACTCGGGTGACGTTGTTCAAGGGCTGCTGGGCCGTCAGGGTCACACCGGCCGTGTAGGCGCTGATGTGCATTTTCTGGGATTCCACATGGTCCGATCCGTAGCGGGTCTTAACCAGTTTGGCCCAGATCCTCCGGGCTGCCCGGAACTTGGCGATCTCCTCGAAAAAATCTTTATGGATCAGGAAGTGAAAGGTCAGGGTTGGGGCAAATTCCTCCATTTTCAGGCCTCTGGAAATGGCCTCGTCCGAATAGGCAATGGCATTGGCCAGGGCAAACCCAAGCTCATGCTTCACCTTGCCCCCGGCCTGGCGCATGTGGCTGCCGCAGGCGGTTAAGGGAAGCCAATTGGACGCATGATGGGCGCAATGCTCCAGGGCATCGATGCACAGCTTCACCGAGGGTCCGGGTGGAAAGATATGGGTGCCCCGGGCCACGAATTCCTTTAATACGTCATTTTGCAGCCTCACCTTGAAACTTGACGGCGGATACCCGCGCTTTTCCCCGAGCGCCAGAAGCCAGGCCAGGGCAATGGGACCAATGGCATTGGCCGTGGTGCGGATAATGCCCACCTTGTCCAGGGGAATGCCGTCCAGCATGATCTCCACATCCCGCAGGGAATCAATGGCCACGCCGGTGCGCCCCACTTCGCCTTCGGCCTGGGGATGGTCCGAATCCATGCCCAGCTGGGTGGGAAGATCCAGGGCGATTCCCACCCCGGAACCCCCCTTGGCAATGAGGTATTTAAACCGCTCGTTGGATTCCCTGGCTGTGCCGAATCCCGAATACTGGCTCATCACCCAGTGCTTTTCCCGGTACATCTCCGGGTCAATGCCACGGGTGTAGGGATACTGGCCGGGAAGCCCCAGTTCTTGAGCCGGATTAAAATCCTTTAGATCCTCGGCCGTATAAACATTGGGCAAAATATATCCGGAGAGGGTCCGATTGTTTTTTTTGTCTTCATGGAGTGTTCCGGATGCTGATTCCTTTTGGGTGGGGTTGGTGGACATATCCTTGGTCTCCTTGTGGCTGTGGGAAAATTCATAGAGGTGCACCACCGTGGCATCGGACCTTGCCATCTGCCGTCCGGCATGGCAAGGCCCGTTGTGGTACCCCTGATTCCTGTTGATTCAAGAACTTTGTATGCGGTGTTGCCGCATGAAAGATCGGGGCTTAAATCTGGATTTCCCCGTCCTTCATCACGCACTTATCATCAAGATAAATCGTGGGGCGATCAATGAGTATATCCTGGTGAACTTTGCTCATGGTTTTGCCGCCGATGTCATTGTTTCTGCCAATGGCCAGATGGGCGGTTCCGTAGCGAGCAAAGTCCAGTGACGTTCCGGCCAACGGATAGGGAAGAAAGTGACAGGTACCAATGCCCAGTTCCGCAATATTGGAGGCACCCTCATCGGTGGTAGCGATCCCCCATAAAATATCGTAATCTTTTTTAGCACCTTCCATTTTTACGGCATGACCGTCTTTCACCGTGATGACCAATGGTTCTTTCAAAAGATAATTACGGTTCCGAATCGCCAGGTCCACAACGATGGTGCCTTGGGCGGTTCCTTCTATGGGTGTTGTGGCGGATTCCGCATAAAACGGAATCGTACCGTTATTGGGATTGCTGGGATAAACTTCCAGCGCTGCTCTGGAAACAATATCAAAAGTGATGTCCGTGCCTGCCGGTGTGGTGACCTTGGCGGTTTTGGAAGTTCTTAAGGCATGGGACAATTTTTTCGTACGCTCCGCCACCAGCTCGAGATCTTCAGCTTTGAGCTCATATTTCGACAGCATGCTTTCCGAAGCGGTGATGAGATGCCACCTTACGCCCAAGGCACTGGATTCTTTGCGGGCGGTGGTGTGGGAGATGGTGGCTCCTTCAGCAATGGAGTATATGGCATCAACTGCCTTCATGGCTGCTGCTACGGCTGCCGGGGGTTCCGCTCCATCGACCAGTCTTGGCGGGAAAAGTGCCAGTGTGGCGTCAAGGCCCATTTCCAGCAAGGTCTCCAAAAGCGTCTGGCCCAAATGCGCGGGTCGCGGTGTGCTGTCACAGACAACTAACACTTTCTCCCCTGGGTTGGTTGCATTACACGCCACGAGCATGGTTTTAATATTTTCTTTTACATCCATGGCATTCTCCTTTTTGAGGTGATGGCTTTGCATCGATAATAGATGGCTTTTATATAAAGTTATAACTTTATAATGATTGTCGCGCCATCCGTCAACCCAAAAGATTTTTGGTAAATAACGGGCTGAACCGGTCCTTGGGTTTTTTGCCTTCGTAATGCACCGATGCTTCGCTGGGGTATAATTTGCTCGGTTTTGTTGGGCAGGGGAACAACCAGCGCCGGATTCAAGGGAATAGGATTTATGCTGTTATCATTTCAGTGGGTCACGCATTCCCGGAGACTGTAACTCGTGAGCCTTCTGTTTTTCAGGATCTTCCATTGTCTGATCGACCGGCTTATCCCTAGGATCTTTTTCCCAGGTCATAGGCTCTTCCGATCAGTGTTCCCACCCCATGATACCTTCCCGCATCCGGACTGAACAGGATGGGACGAATTTTTTCCATATCCGCCTTGCCGTCTTCCATCAGCATCCCGTCCTCTATTTTTACGTCCAGAACCTCCCCGATAAACTGAGTGTGCAGGCCGATTTCATAGGTATGAATCACCCTGCATTCTAGAATCATGGGGAATTCAGCCACATAAGGAGCATCCACAAGATCCGATTTTACCGGGGTGAGGCCGGTTTCCTTGAACTTGTCCACCTCCCGGCCGGAAACCATGCCAAAATAGTCCGCCTCCCGAGCAAAGGTTTCCGAAGGAACACTGAGGGTATAGGCTTGTTTTTCCATGATATTGCCATAGGTATAGGTGGCCTTTCGAAGGGAAATGGTCACACAGGGCGGCTTGGAGCAACAGATACCGCCCCAGGCAATGGTCATCACATTGGGTTTGCCGTTTGGGCCAAAGGAGCCGACACACCAAACCGGAGCCGGAAAGATAAGGGTTTTTGCGCCAAATGATTTTTTCATGATGGTTTTCCCTTTTTCATGCTGGCGAGCAGCGCATCGATTTTTTCATGGTTGTCCTCGGACCCGATGTAACTTCGGAAGAGCCATTCCTGGGTCCGCATGGCGGTGTCCACATCCTGATTCAGCAGTGAATGGCCCAACTGCTTGGTTTCCTTCAAGCATCCCCGATCATAGGTGGCCATGGTGCGGGCAATTTCCATCACATTGGACAGGAGTTCTCCTTCGGGGAACACCTTGCTCACATAGCCCATGCGTTCGGCTTCATGGGCATCGTAGATCCTGCCGGTCAGGGCTACTTCTTTGGCCCGTCCCAAACCGATGATTCGCCACAGGGGGTCCAAAACGGGCGTCAGGGACAGGGCAATTTCACGCTGTCCGAATTTTGCCCGTGTTGATGCGTAACGAATATCGCACATCAAGGTCAGGTCAAAACCACCGGCAATGGCAGCCCCACCTACGGCGGCAATCACGGGTTGTTCGCAGAACATGATGGCCCGGTAAGCCCGGTGGAACATGGCCGTATAGGCCTCGTTCGAACCTTTTTCCAGTTTCCGAATGATGTTCAGATCAAACCCAGCGGAAAAGATCTTCTCTCCTCCCGTCAGAATGATCACATGGACATCCGTTCTCCCGGTCAGTTCCGTAAAAAGACCTTGAATCTCTTGCAGTACATCCGGGGCCAGGGCGTTTCCTTTTTCCGGCCGGTTGATCGTAACCGTTGCCACTTTGTCTTCAATGGTAAGTTTTAAATATTGTGTGTCCATGGAATGATTTCTCCTTAAAAGTCCTGATAATGATGGTCCAACCATACCGGCTTTCCCTAGGGTTGGTCAAGATTGAAAAGGAGATAGAAGGCGGCCAAGCACGATTTTTCCAGGCTCAAAATAACTCCCGGGACAAATCCTTGCCTTGGTTTAAAAAAAAGGCTAATCTCTCTTGAACAGGAGGTGACGGTGGAAAATTTAATCCATGAAAAATATTGGCTGAATCGTTTGAACAGGCTCAAAAAAGCCTTGGAGAAAAATAATTTCGAGGTGTTTCTGGCAAGCACCCCATCAGAAGCAAAGGACGTGGTCTTAAAGGAAATCATCCCCCGGACCCAAGCGAAAACCATTTCCATGGGGGATTCCTTGACGGCCATCAGCACGGGAATATTCGCTGAGATTAAAAATCAGCCGAATCTGAATTTTTTAGATACGTTTGAGCCGGGAATCCCCTTTGAGGTAGCCTTTGAACGGCGAAGACAAGCCCTGCTGGTGGATTTGTTCATTACAGGAACCAACGCCGTGACCCAGAAAGGGCAACTGGTCAATCTGGATATGATCGGCAACCGTGTGGGAGGCATCACCTTCGGCCCCAAAAACGTCATCATTCTCGTGGGTCGGAATAAGTTGGTTCCAGACCTGGAAACCGCCATGGACCGGGTGCGAACCTATGCTGCGCCGGTCAATGCCATCCGGCACCAGGCTGAGCACCCCGAGCTTGATCCCCCCTGCACCCAAACCGGGATCTGCGCCAATTGCACCCATCCCTTAAGAATCTGCAACACCTGGACAATCACGGAAAAATCCTTTCCTCCAGGGCGGATCAAAATCGTTCTCATCAATGAGGATATGGGTCTATGAAATTGAGAGAATGACTGATTAAGCCAAACTGCTTCGACCTGCCTCCAACGTTGTTTTTTCAAAAGCTTTGTTTTCTCTCATCAGCCGGATGTGGCTGGGACCCAACCCCCTGACCCGCTCGGTTATTTCCGTGGCCAGCTCGGCGAACCGGCCCCCCATGGCGGATGAAAGATTGACCATGCCGATGCGCTCCGGGTCAACCCCCACGGCAGCAAGGATTTCCCGGGCATAGGCGATACGTTTTTTGGCTTTTAGATTTCCTTCCAGGAAATGGCATTCCCCTTCCAGTCACCCGGCCACAAAAACGCCGTCCACCCCGCTTTCCAAGGCTTTGAGCATGTGAAGCACATCCACCCGGCCGGTGCAAGGCAATTGAACGATCTTGATGTTTCCGGGATAGGAAAGCCGCATGGACCCGGCCAGATCCGCAGCCGCGTAGGCGCAGTAGCGGCAGCAGAAGGCGATGATCTGGGGCTCGAAATCATTATTTGGCATGGTTTCCTCCTTCATGTTAAGCCTCCATCAGGGAACAAACCTTTGAAATCAGCTGATCGTCTGTAAAATTCTGGAGGGTAATCACTTTGGCCGGGCATTCGGCAGCGCAGATACCGCAACCCTGGCACTTGACGCTTTCGATTACCACAATGCCTTCTTTTCCGATCCTGGGGGCTCCAAAAGGACAACTTCTCAGGCACACCAGGCATCCGGCGCAACTGGCGGAATGCTGCATGACGGCCACCACCCCGCCCACCATGATGGTATCCCGGGCCAGCAGGGTCATGGCCCTGGATGCGGCGGCCTTGGCCTGGGCGATGGTTTCCTCCACGGGTTTGGGGTAATGGGCCAGACCGGCCATGAAAATTCCTTCGGAAGCAAAATCCACGGGCCGGAGTTTGGCATGGGCCTCCACCAGAAAACCCTCCGGGTTTACCGGCACCTTGAACATTTCAAAAAGTCCGGCATTTTCATTGGGGAGAACTGCGCTGGCCAGTACGACCACATCAGGATGCAGGCTCACCGGAACCCCCATGACATGGTCCAGAACCGTGAGCTGAAGACGGCCGTCAGGGTCCAGATCCACTTCCGGCAGAAGATCCATGTCGTAGCGGATGAACAGGACGCCTCTCTGCCGGGCTTCCTGGTAAAGATCTTCACGGAAACCGTAGGAGCGGATATCCCGGTAGATGATGAAGACTTTCATGGACGGATTCTCCACCTTCATCCGGATGGCGCTTTTCAAGCTGTGAGTGCAGCAGATCCGGCTGCAGTATGGCCTCTCAGGGGTTCGGGACCCCACGCACTGGATGAAGGCCACTGCTTTCATTTTCTTTAAATCCACTTTTCCACGCAGGAGCGCCGTATCAAGATCCAGGTGGGTCATGACCCCGGCATGCTTGCCGTACAGGTATTCTTCCGGCTGGTATTCTCTTCCGCCGGTGGTAAGGATGGTGGCCCCGTGTTCGATGGTGAAGGGCTGTGCGACGTCTTTTTGCTGGATGGTGGTTGAAAAATTACCCGGAATACCGGCCGTTCGCTGGATCTTGGCTGAAAGAATCACCTCAATGTTGGGATGGTTCATGAGGATGGTGATGATATCCGCAAGATAGGCCTGGATATCCTCCCCCTGCCAGGTGTTGCGAAGCAGGCGTGCGTTGCCCCCCAGTTCATCGTTTTGCTCCACCAGATGCACCTTGCATCCCTGTTCGGCCAGGCTGAGTGCTGCTTCCATACCGGCCACCCCGCCCCCCACCACCAGGGCCGCCCGGATCACGCCGATGGGCACTCGAAACAGGGGCTCATTCCAGGCCACTTTGGCTACTGCCATGCGCACAAGATCCCTGGCCTTGGCTGTTGCAAGATCCGGGTTGTTCATATGCACCCAGGTATTCTGATCCCGAATATTGGCCATTTCAAAGAGATAGGGGTTCAGACCCGCTTCCCGAATGGTATCCTGAAAGATCGACTCGTGGGTCCGGGGGGAACAGGAAGCCACCACCACCCGGTTAATCTGTTTTTCTTCAATAACGGCTTTGATGTGGTCCTGGGAATCCTGGGAACAGGTGAACAGGTTGTCTTCCACATGCACCACATGGGGGAGGCTTCGGGCATAATCCCTCACCGCTGGCACATCGGCAATGCCTCCGATATTGATCCCGCAGTTGCACACAAAAACCCCGATGCGGGGCTCTTCTCCTTGAATATTCCTTTCCGGAGGCAAGCTCCGGGTAAGGACCTCCGTTCCTCGAACGTCTGATAAGATTTCTGCCGCTGCGGAAGCTGCCGCTGAAGCTTCCATGACCGATTGGGGAATATCCTTGGGCCCCTGAAAAGCACCGCAAACGAATATGCCTTCCCGGCTGGAGGAAACCGGCGTCAGGTTCCGGGTGGCGGCAAAACCGTGTTGGTTGAGATCGATTCCCAGCTTTTGAGCGGTTTCCTTCATGTCCTCTGCCGGAGACATGCCCACGGACAGGACCACCAGATCGAAAACCTCGTCCTTAATTTTGCCGTCCTCGGTTCCGAATCGAATGTGAAGCTGATCATTGGGCAGGGGGTCCACGGAATGGATGCGTGACCGGATGAAATTGACCTGCTTTTCCTCCCTGGCCCGATCGTAGTATTTTTCAAAATCCTTGCCGTAGGTGCGCATATCCATAAAGAAAATGGTGGTATCCAGTTCCCCGTGGCTGTGTTCCTTGGCAATGACCGCCTGCTTGATGGCATACATACAGCAGACTCCGGAACAATAGGAATGATCGCAGGCATTGATATCCCTGGACCCCACGCATTGGACCCATGCGATTCTTTTCGGCTCCCGCTGATCCGACGGCCTCACCATGTGCCCCTTGAACGGGCCGGAGGCCGAAAGGATGCGCTCAAACTCCAGGCTGGTCACCACATTGGGATGCCCGGCATAACTGTAGGTCGGGTATGCGCCGGGGTCAAAAGGCACGAATCCCGGTGCCAGGATCACCGCTCCCACCCGGATGGATTTTTGCTTCGTTAAAGTTTCATGTTCAACAGCGCCCGGAAGGCATGCTTTCACGCATTGGTAGCACTCGGAACAGATCCCGCATTGCAGGCACCGCTCGGCCTCCAGGCGAACCCTTATTTCATCCAAACCCAGTTGGACTTCATTGAAGTTCTTCATGCGCCGCCGGGCCGCCAGGTGGGGCATTTTCTGCCGGGGAATGGACTTGCCCCGGGTTTCAGGATCAAGAACCACGTTTGTAAACTCTCGGGATCGGCCCTGCTGGAGATCTTCTCCTTGGATAAAACGATGGATGGATATGGCCGCTTGTTTGCCGGCCTCAATGGCTTCCACCACCGTGGCCGGGCCCGTGATGGCATCACCCCCTGCGAAGATATCCGGATCTTCGCTCTGGAGGGTGGCGCTATCGACTTTCATGGTTCCCCAGTCACTCAAGGTGCAGGCGCATTCGTCGGTCAGGCAGGCCCAATCACTTTCCTGGCCGATGGCCGGAATCACCGCATCCACTTCAATGATGAACTCCGAGCCCGGCAGGGGTTCAGGACGCCTTCTGCCACTTTCATCCGGCTCCCCCAGAACCATTTTGATGCATTCAATGGCCCTGACCTTTCCGTTTTCCGCCAGAATCCTCACCGGATGGGTGAGGGTCATAATCCGGATCTGTTCATCCAGGCATTCGGCGATTTCTTCTTTTGCAGCCGGCATCTCCTCCATACTTCTGCGGTATATGATAAAAGGTTCGGCAGATCCCAGGCGCAGGGCCGTTCGCACGGAATCCATGGCCACATTGCCGCCACCGATCACTGCCACCCGGTCCCCCAGTTTCACCTTGTGCCCGGTATTGACCTTGAGAAGAAAATCAACCCCCGGATAAACCCCTTCCAGGTCCTCGCCTTCAATCCCCAGGGACTTGCAAGCCTGTGCGCCGATGCCAATGAAAAAGGCGGCAAAATCCTGTTTTCTCAATTGGCCGACGGTGAAATCCTTACCGATCTCAACCCCCGTTCGAAAGGTCACGCCCATGTTCCGGATGATCTGAATCTCCGCCTCCACCACATGACGGGGCAGCCGGTAAGCCGGAATCCCCAGGGTGAGCATGCCGCCCAGAATGGCCTGTTTTTCAAAGACCGTGACCTGGTAACCTTCCTTGGCCAGAAAATAGGCACAGGTGAGGCCGGCGGGACCCGAGCCCACAATGGCGACTTTTTCATCCCGTAGAGACTTTTGTTCCGGCATAAAAGGTTTTCCGGAAGAGAAATCGTGGTCCGCCAGAAACCGGTGCAGGTATTGAATGCTCAAGGGCTGATCCACATCCTTCCGGTTGCAGGCCCCTTCGCAGGGATGATGGCAAACCCGCCCGCAGACTCCCGGAAAGGGATGTTCCTGCTTGAAAAGCTCAAGGGCTTCCCGGTATCTGCCCTTGTTCGCCAGGGCGATGAAACCCTGAACGCTCACATGGGCCGGACAGGTGGCCTTGCAGGGTGCGGTGCCTTTTTTCTCTATGGCATAGCCGCTGGGCATGCCCTGGGGATAGAGTTTGTAGGCGGCCTGACGCTGGGCCAGTCCCGCATCAAAGGTGTTTTTGATATCCATGGGACAAACCTTCTGACATTCCCCGCAAGCCGTGCATTTTTCAAGATTCACATGCCGGGGAAACTCCTTCAGCGCTACTTCGAAATTCCCTGAAGCACCTGAAATCTTATCAATTTCAGTCAGGGTCATGAGTTCGATATTGAGATGCCTGCCGCATTCCACCAGTTTCGGGGAAATGATGCACATGGAACAATCGTTGGTGGGAAAGGTCTTGTCCAGCTGGGCCATGGTTCCGCCAATGGCGGACTGCCGTTCCACCAGATAAACATAAAACCCTGAATTGGCCAGATCGAGAGCTGCCTGAATTCCCGCTATGCCCCCGCCTGCAACCAGGACCGATCCTTTTTGTTCTTCTGACATGGACCACCTCTCATTCTTTTATAGACCGTAATCCGCCAAATCCGGACCAAGGTAGGACCGTTCGTTTTTCCCGAGAATCCCCAGGGACAGGCAGATAATGGTCCAGATATGGGCCGTATGGTAACTCCCCCCGTAGTGTTCACAGATGTCTTCAATCTGGGCATGGCAGTTGTGGCAGGGCGCCAGAACGTAATGGGCGCCTGTGTCCATGATCTGGTCGAATTTCAATTTCCCATAACGCCGACGGTCCTTGGGGAACCCGGCTTGAAGGGCCCCACCCCCGCCGCCGCAACAGAAATTGTTGGACTTGTTGGGGATCATGTCCACAAAATTTTGCTCACCCACCAGGACGCGAAGAAACTCCCGGATGTCCTCTGCCACCTTATCCCCCAGGGTTTTGCGAACAATATTGCAGGGGTCCTGCAGGGTGAATTTGATTTTCAGGTCCCGGTTCCAGTCTGAATTGATTTTCAGTTTGCCTTGCCGGAACCATTCCACGTAGAGTTCCAAAATGCTTTTGACTTCAAATTTGTGGGGAATTTTGTACTTTCGCAATCCTTCCAGGATTGCATAAAAGGAGTGCCCTCACTCTGTGTTGACCACCTGTTTACACCCCAGGGTGTTGTCGATGTGATCGGCGAAACGCTCGATGATATGGCGCCAGCCGTCATCATCCCCGAGAAACATGCAGTAATTTTCCCCGGCCCACATGACCGAAGGGTAGGTCCAGTCCGCCTCCACCAGGTGGAGAATCTTCCACAGAGGCGCCATTTCATCCGGTTCCGTCACCGGTTCCCTGGAATTCTGGTTCACGGCCATGAACGCCCCAGGCCGATCCACGGTGACCTCCATATCGGCAAACAGGGGCTGGGTTTGGCGGATTTCTTCCACCACGTCCTCCACGGTCCAGATGAAATCCTCGGTGGGAACCCCCATGGCATTGCCGGATTTCACATGCTGCTCGCAGGAACCCCGAATCCCCTTGGGCCGGGTTTCCATGGGCCAGCTTTTGCGGGTGTTGTAGATGAGTTTGGGAATGTTGATTTTCATGGGGCAGACATACATGCACCGGCCACACATGGTGCAGACCCAGGCCCATTCCGTGGCCTTGACCTGGTCATCCAGACCCAGATTGACCATTCGAAGGAATTTCCGGGGGTCCAGCCCCATGAGCTCCGAAGCCGGGCAACCGCCGGTGCAGGTGCCGCAGGTCAGACAGAGATCCAGGTTGGCGTCGGGCACCTGGTCCAGAACCTGTTGTTTGAAATCGGCACTGAGATCGGTCAAATCGATATTGTTGGACATACACCTTGCTCCTTTCCGGTTCCCCGTCAAACCAGTTTGGCGGCATCCAGATAATGCCTGAGCTTGTCCTCTCCGCCGATACTGATGATGTGAACCCCCTGGCTGATATCTTTCAACCCCGACACAATATCCGAAAACAGCTCAATGCTTGCCTTTTGCTTGTCCGGTGCCTGGGCCAGTTTTTTGATGATCCAGTCCGGAACCAGACCGGATTTTAAATGACGGTTCAGAAACTGGGCCATGCCCGCGGTTCTCAGGATTAAAACTTCCGCAATAACCGGAACGCCGAAGGTTTGGGCTTTCTGCATGAATTTTGCGAATTTCTCTACATCAAACACCGGCGTGGTGAGGAAGTAACCAGCTCCGATGCGGGTCATCTCCTCCATTTCCTTCAGTTCCAGGTCGGGAACATTTTTCCCCCAGCCGGATTCGATGCCAGAACCCAGGGTAAAATCCGCCTTAAAGGGCAGTTCCTCGCCCTCCACGGTGGAGCCGGTTTTAAGATGTCCGAGAACGGATTCCAGCTTGCCCGAATCCACATGAAAAAACATCATCTCCTGAAGGCTGTCCCCGGTGATCCGGTAGTCCTCGGTGAAAACCAGGAGATTTTCAACACCGGCGTCGTGGGCTTTGAGGAGATCCCGCTGGAGATCCAGGCGGTTTTTTTCCCGTGTGGTGGTCTGGAAAATGGGTTCGAAGCGGTTTTCCTTGAGGGTGACGCAGGTTTGAAGGGAATTGCCCACCACCCCTTCCATCTCCGCCTCCGAGATGGAAAAGCCGTCCACCCGGCCCCGGATCATTTTAAGGCTTTCCACGAGGGAATGGGATTCACCTTCCATGGGTGCCTGAATCTCCGTGGTCACCACGAACCGTTTTTTTTCAAAAGCCTCCGCCAGTTTCATACCCCACCTCCTTAATGGATTAAAGCCGGGCTCTTTTCAGAACCGGTAATGGATATTGCATGACGCGAAACCAATGGGTCAGACAGGATTCAGCAACCGGGCAACTTCTTCTTTCAACTGGGGCAGGGGCAGTGGTTTCGAAAAACAAAGATCAGCGCCATTTCGTTTCATCTCTTCAAATTTTTCTTCATCCAGATAAGCCGAGAGGACAATAATTTGGGTGTTTTTGGTTTCCTCTTCGGATTTGATTTTCCGGCAGACCTCTGTTCCCTTGATATCCGGCATCATGATGTCCAGAATGATCAAATGGGGTTTGAAATGGGAGACCTGAAGCCCGGCTTCAAAACCATCCGAAGCGGAAATCACTTCGTAATCGTGCTCATCCTCCTCCAGGGCCTGAACGATGGTTTCCACAATAATGGGATCATCGTCCACCACCAGAATCCGCTTGCGCACGTCCGGAACGAACTGGGTGGGAATGGGAATCCCCTTTTCTTTCATAAAGGATTCAAGATCCGCCATATTAATCCGGCGGTGGCCGCCTACGGTCTTGTAGGCCTTGATATATCCGGCCTCCACCCAATTGATGATGGTTTTCGGGGAAACGTTACAATACTCACTCGCCTTGTAAACGGTTAAAATTTGCTCCATAACGCCCCTCCTTTTACATTAATTTTAGGTATTATATGAATTATAGAATTTTATTTGTCAATAAAAAAATATAAATTCTATAATAACTATAATAACTATAATTTCGAGAGGGAAAGGAGCCCTCGAAATAGGACAAGGGCTCGGCGGTTCCTTCTTCGTGGAAGGCCGTCGGGAATTGCAGAAACCCGGCATCAGGGAATTGGAACTCCCATTTATAAGTTGCATGCTTCGATGGTTTGTTTTATACAACCCATTGATTTGAACCATATACTACTAATTTTATTGTTTAAAGGAGGTTTTACATGAATGTGATTTTCCGCTTCTTTCTTTTTATGGCGTTATTGTCATTGTTTGGCTGCGGTGACAACGGTTGCCGTGTCATTTTTCAGGAAACGTCCGCCTGGAATACTCCTGTGACATTATCAGCGGACCAGGATTCTTCGGGTGGGCAGGCCGTCATGGATGGAGAGGGCAATGGCCTTGTGGTATGGGGTTCCGATTCAAGGCTCTATGCAAAAAAGTATTCCGTCTCCCAAGGCTGGGATTCGGATATGACGCGTTTCGACAATGCTGTTCTGCGGGCCGGAGCCCTTAAAATCGCTATGAATGAGAATGGAGAGGGAGTGGCGGTGTGGCGTTTGGAAGAAACCGGGGGAGACTTTTTTTATGCCCGGAGGTTCGATATGACGTCCGGATGGGATGATGATGCTCAAAGGTTGTGCGACAACTCCTATGATGGTCAGCGTCCGGACGTGTCGATCAATTCCGGCGGAAATATCTTGACCGTATTTTCCAAGTACACCACCAATGATGTCTATGCCAGAAGCTATACCCCCGGTTCGGATTGGGATGCCGGGCCCACGGTAATTGATTCATTAAACAGGATTTCAAATTACCCCAAGGTGGCTCTGGACGAAACCGGCAATGGCGTCGCGGTTTGGGAGCAGTATGACGGCACCTATACCAATGCTCATGCCACCTATTTTTCAAAGGATACCGGTTGGGATGGGACGGTTACCATGATTGACGACCCGGCGGTCGACGGCACCGTCGGCCAGGCCTATGTCCTTCTGAATGCGGATGGTTCCGGTGCCGCCTTCTGGGATCAGCAGAATGGGGCCTCCTACGAAATTTACGCCAGGACATTTGAAACCGGCTCCACGATCCAATGGGATACGGGAGTTTTCCAGGTGACGTCATCAACGGGATATACCCACGGGGCAAGAGGCGCTATTGCACCTGATGGCACCATCCTCATTTCCTGGATGGTCATGGATGGCACCAGATACCAGATGTATGCACGGTCCTACTCCCCGGCCACCGGATGGGCAGCTTCGGCGCAATTGGTGAGCGACGACTCCCTGGATCTCAACGTGGAGGCGGCATTTGTGGCCTTTGACAAGGATGGCAAAGGGCTTGCCGTCTGGTCCCAGGATCGGGAAACGGAACCTGCGGTATATGCAAGGGACTACACGATAGGAACGGGCTGGTCTTCGGAAATACAGAAGGTTTACGAGTATCCTGATGGATTCGGGGGATTGGTGACTTCCCTGTCCATGGGACCTGGGGGCAAGACCCTGATTACGATAGATTATTTTGACATGCCTGATTACAATTCCGGTCAAACAATGGCGATTTTTTCCAAATAGAGCGCCAACCCGCCTGCCAATTAGAAAAGCAGGTCGAAGAGAAATAAAGAAACAAGGGGAGAAGCTGGAAAAATTCTCCCCTTGCTTTTACGGAAAATCTTTCCGCAACTTGTCCGGTGATTCAATTGCTCCGTTTTTGCAGGAATTCCGATCCTGGCTTGCCAGACTGGATCACCTTAAAACCTTGATGTGGTCTCCCTTTATCGCATTTTCAGCTTTTCTTTGAGGCACTGAAGAACCGCGGGAGTGGAAACATGACCTTCAAGTACAATGAAATCGTTCCCTGGGGACGAAATTTTGATGAATACAAACGCATGTTCAACCTCACGGAGGATGAGCTGAAACTGAAAATCCTCGGTTGCGGCGACGGGCCCGCCAGTTTCAATGTGGAGTGCAACCAGGCCGGAGGAAACGTCATCTCCATCGATCCCGTCTACAACATGACCAAGGAACAGATCCAGCAGCGGATTGATGAAACCTGTATGGATGTGTTAAGCCAGACCGCAAGCAACCGGGAAAAGTTTGTGTGGAACGCCATCCGATCCGTGGAGGATTTAGGACGCATCCGCATGGGAGCCATGAAAATTTTTCTGGAATCCTACGACCGGGGCAAAGCGACCAAGAAATACATCCCCGGAGGGTTTCCGGACCTGCCTTTCGAAAACCACACCTTTGACCTGGCCCTGAGCTCCCATTTCTTATTCCTTTACACGGACAATCTGACCTATGACTTCCATGTGCAAGCCATGTCCGAAATGCTCCGGGTGGCCAAAGAAGCCCGGATATTCCCTTTACTGGATTTCAATGCCAAACGATCTTCTTATGTGGAAGGCATTCTGAGGGATTTTAAAGACAGGGATATTGAGATCCGCAAGGTGGATTATGAGTTTCAGGTGGGGGGGAATGAGGTGTTGATCATAAGAAATAAAACCCTTTAAAAAAAAATAAGTCGATGGAGAAAAATAAAACCATGTCTGCTGTTCCTGATTTAGCCTCGTAGGGGCAGACCTGCGTGTCTGCCCGGGCGAACACATGGGTTCGCCCCTAGGAAGGACGGGAAAAGTTGATCACAATATCCACCTGATTCTGAAACCTGAAATCTAAGAATTTAACCATGCAAAACCAATCAGATCTATTGCCCCGGACCGCATTGATTCAAAACATCCTTTTGCAGAACCCTGCCATTCAAAAGGTTTTGGAACGGGCCTCCGGACTGGATCTACCCAACTGGTACCTTGGCGCGGGATGCATTGCCCAAACCGTCTGGAATTATTATTCCAAAAGGCCCCTGCTGGATCATATTTCGGACATGGACCTGGTGTATTTTGATGATCAGGACCCGGGGTTTGAGGCGGAAGATGAAAGGGTTAAAAAAGTTCGGGATGCATTTTCAGACATCCCGGTTCAAATCGATCTGAAAAACCAGGCCAGGGTTCATCTTTGGTATGAGAAGCATTTCGGGTATGCCATCAACCCCTATAAATCTGTTGAGGAAGCCATAGACACCTGGCCCACGACGGGGACAGCGGTGGGGGTGAAATACGATGAAGCGGGTAAATTTAAAGTTTATGCGCCATTCGGACTGGACGACTTGCTGGACAGGGTGGTCCGGCCCAACAAAATCCAGATCACCGAAGAAATATACCTGAAAAAAGTAATCCGTTGGAAAGCTTGTTGGCCGGAGCTAACGATCATTCCCTGGTAACAGAATTAGGAAAAACCTATGATACTCTCAGGACTGGAAATTGAATCAAGAATCGGTGGTGATATCCTCATCGACCCCTATGATAAAAACAAGATCAATCCAAACAGCTATAACCTGGCCTTGCATGATGAGCTGCTGGTCTACAGAAATCCGCTCCTGGACATGAAAATGGAGAATGAGGTTGAAAAACTCACCATTCCCGGGGAAGGGCTGATCATAGAGCCCCACAGACTATACCTGGGCCGTACCATTGAATTCACGGAGACCCAAAATCTGGTTCCCATGCTGGAAGGACGATCCTCCATCGGAAGGCTCGGCATCTTTGTCCATGTGACCGCAGGCTTCGGAGATGTGGGCTTCAAGGGCTTCTGGACCCTGGAAATTTTCTGCATCCAGCCTGTTCGAATCTATGCGGGGGTGGATGTGTGCCAGATCTATTACCACACCCTTGAGGGGAAGCATGAAAACTATTCCAGCGGCAAGTATCAGAACAATACGGGGATTCAGCCGAGCCTGCTGTTTAAGGATTTCAATATAAAGTAAAGCTGGTTAAATTTTACGATTCTCCCCGGATGCAAAGGCGGCTTTTGATGCTTTGGTGGAGAAGGTCCGTAGAATGGAAAAGAGATAAGCCATGAAATCATCGAAACTATCATTGATCACAGGCGGTTCCGGGGGACTTGGAAAAGCTCTTGTGGAGAAGTACAATCAGGAAGACTTCAAAGTATATGAGTTTTCAAGATCCGGAAAATCAGCCCATCATATAGGCTGTGATTTCAGCTCTCCAAGTGAGGCGTCGCAAATTCTTGAGAACACCATATCGAACCTTTCCAGGAAAGAATATTCCGAAATTGTGCTGATCAACAATGCCGGAACGATTCATCCCATCGGCCCGATTTTAGGGTTCGATCCTGAAACCTGGATCGACAATATGAATATCAATTTGAATTCAGCCATTATTGCATCCGGACTTTTCATCAAATATTTTCAAAATCATTCCGGAAAAAAAGTCATTACAAGCATTTCTTCCGGGGCGGCCATTCGGGCCAAGCATGGCTGGGCCTTATACTGTGCCGCGAAAGCCGGCCTGGATCATTTTTGCAGAGCCCTTGCGCTGGAACAGAAGGCTCAGCAATACCCCATCCATGTGGTGCTGATGGATCCCGGCGTCATGGATACGGATATGCAGGCCAAGATCCGGGGTGCGAAAGAGTCTCAATTCCCTGAGCTCCAGCGGTTTGTAAAGATGAAGGAAGAGGGGCTGCTTTTAACCCCTGAATCCGTGGCACAAAAGATTTTCGATGTTGTTTCAGGCGAAATTGAGAATGGGGTTAAATATTCCGTTGAAGATTGAAGCTTTTTAACCTCTGAACACACGAAATACACGGAAATAGGATTATCTCGCACAAAGACACAAAGCCGCGAAGAAAGACAAAATCATTGCCCCGCCGTCGGCAAAAATAAAATTATTCTTTGTGGCTCCGTGGCTCCGTGCGAAAAAAATAAGGAGTTTTCAATGTCTTTGGTGGTTTTCTTTTTATCTCTTGGTGCTGTCTGGGCAGGGTATATAGGGATATCTCGACTGCGCCAAAATGCCCGTCGGCAAAAAGCACTGGATCAGCCTTTTCCGGATGCCTGGGTTGAAATTCTCAAACAAAACCTGCCGCCCTACGGGAAGCTTTCCGAGGATCTGCGCCAGCAACTGCACCAGGATATTCAATTATTTCTTGCTGAAAAGTCGTTTGAAGGGTGTGGTGGGTTGATAATAACCGATGAGATCCGGGTGACCATCGCCGCGGAAGCCTGCCTGCTGCTTTTAAACCGAAAAGATACCAACTATCCCAAATTGATTTCGATACTGGTGTATCCCAGCACCTATGTAGACAGCAACGAAGGCCTGTTCATCGACAAATCCAAATCCAAAACCGCGAGATTGGGGGAATCCTGGGCGCTTGGCACCGTGGTTTTGGCCTGGGACAGCGTCAAACGGGGGGCATTGAATTTCCACGACGGCCACAATGTAGTGCTTCATGAGTTCGCCCATCAGTTGGACCAGGAGGACGGTTCTTCCGATGGTGCGCCGATTTTAGAAAAGCGCTCCGCCTACGGAGCCTGGGCAAAGATCTTTTCCCGAGAGTTCGCCGAGCTTCAGGAGGAAAAACAAAAACGGAAACCCAGTATGTTTGACAAATACGGGGCGACCAACCCTGCGGAGTTTTTTGCCGTGGTCACAGAGGCCTTTTATGAAAAACCGGAGCGGTTTCAAAAAAAACATCCGGAGTTGTATGAAGAGTTGCGGGAGTATTATAAAGTAGATCCCATTGAATGGATTTAAAGTAACCTCGCACAAAGACACGAAGGCACAAAGAAAACCAGACCGGATAAAAGCAACTGACCTTCTGAACTTGATTTACGTCCGTTATAATGATCCGGCAAGAGAATGCATAGCCTTTTGTAGGGGCAGACCTGTGTGTCTGTCCTGGCAGAACCAACAGGACTGTGGACTGACGAGATAAGGAGTGATGCGATGAAAATCTTCAGGATTGCAGCAATCTATTTTATTTTTAGTTTGGTTTTGGGATGCAAATAGTAATCGGCGCGATAGGGTTTCTTACGGAAAAGTTTTCCCTGAAAGGGACCGAGGGCGAAAAACGGTTTGGGCCGGATCTTTTAAGCGATGATCCATCCGGGGCTAAATCTTTAAACAATCCATAGAATCGGGGGTACTAAAAAGGGGGAGCTTATGAGCTGGGCATGTCCTATGTGTGGTTTTGGAAACAATGATGACGGGATGGTGAGATGTATTTGTGGTCATGAAATGATGGATACACCTTCTTCAGGGGGAGGCACTGCGGTTTTGAGCCTTCCGAATGAAATGCAAAGCATTACAGGTTCGGAAGCTATTACGCCCCAAGATGTGTTCGAATTAGAAAATCCAAACGAGGCTGATTTGGATGGTCTAAAAGCCCAAAAAGACTGGTTTATTGAAATCGACCAAGCGGATGGTAGCAAGCACTTTTTTGGCAAGGAAGAGATCTCCACCAGGATGCGGACTGAAATCTTTGAGGGAAAATATCAGAAGAATCATTCGGTGAGCGTTCATTCAAAGGACAAGGATGGCAAATGGACCCAGAAAGATTCCCCTTTGTTTGAATTTTCAAAGAGCTATTTTTCTCTTCGCACTCTATACCAGCCCGTGTGGAGCCATGCTCTGGAAGGGCTTAAATGGGGCGCTTTGGCGGGAATCGGATTAAAGCTTCTTGACACGTTGGTCCTACTGGGGACGGTGGACCCTGCCTTGGCCTTCATGTTTCTTGTGGCCATCGTCGTTTGTTGCATTCCTCGCTTTGGAATGATTGGCGTGATCGGCATTTCGATTTTTATGATGAAATACAGCAAGGCAAATTTCTTCCTAATGGGCCTATCCGCAGGGCTTGTCGGTGCAATTCTCGGTTGCCTGCCCGGTATGGCGGTGGGTGGATTAATAGGATTGGCAAGAAAGAATTCATTGTCGGTTACCCGTGATGGGAGTTCTGATCCTGAAGGGTTGTTCTTGAAGGCTGTAGTATTACCGGCAATTGGAGGATGCGCTTTGTGGATTTTTTATATCTTTGTATTTAATCCCTGGCTGACCAACGTTTTGTAATCAAAGCATTGGTGAAATTTTAGCCGCGGAACCCATAAAATACACGAAAAAAAATTTATAAATACACTAAACCAATGAACCAAAAATTAATTGAACTCCTGAAGCAAAGCCCCTCCATCGGCACAATATTGCGATATGGGGATTTGATCAAATTGCCCAACTGGTATCTTGCTGCCGGGGCCATCCCCACGGTTGTGTGGAATAGCATTGTTTCAAATGAGCCTGAAAAATTCCTGCATGATATTGATATCGTCTATTATGATGACCGGGATATTTCGGAAAAGGCTGAAGCGCAGGCAGAAAAGCAGGTGAGAGCCATTTTTCCTGAAATTCCCCATAAAATCGATGTGAAAAATCAAGCCCGGGTTCACACCTGGTATCGGGATAAAACCGGAAAGTCCATCCTTCAATACCCTTCTGTTGAAGCCGCAATGGATATGTGGCTGTCTGTTACGGCCGTTGGTATAAAACCCATGCGCGGCAGATATAAGGTTTATGCGCCATATGGTTTGGATGACCTGTTTTCAATGGAAGTAAAGCCCAATCGGCGAATCATCTCTGCCGAGCATTACAGAAAAAAGGCAGCAAAGTGGAAATCCCAATGGCCGGAGCTCGCGGTTTTTGATTATGAATTCGGCGGGGGCGGCACGAGAAAGGGGCAATGATTTTGAATGAAGCGGGGAATATGGTTCAACGTCAATGGATGGCCTTGCCCCATCGTTTTCAGAACATCCAATTGCATGAATGTATGGTCATGCCGAATCATTTTCATGGCATTGTAGGGGTGCCCCTTGTGGGTACCCGGAAGGATGCACCAACACAAGATGTGGAAATGGCCTATGATCGTACGACCCGAAAAAATGGGCAACCACAAGGGATTGCCCCTACGGCGCATGCCCCAAATATTGAACAGCAACCCAGAGCAGGTAAACGGCGGCAAATACCGGATAACCCAAAACCGGCAAACAAACAGGTTTGCCTCTGCAAAACCAACAGCACCTTATGACATACGATCCGAAAATCCATCACCGCCGTTCCATCCGATTAAAGGGATATGATTATTCCAGGGCTGGACTGTATTTTATAACCGTTTGTTCCCAGGATCGTTTGTGTTTATTCGGTCGAATTGGGAAAGGGGAGATGAAAATCAACGATGCCGGGAATATAGTCCTTTATTGGTGGGGCGAAATGCAAAACAAATACCGGAATATTGAATTGCACGAACGGGTTATCATGCCGAATCATTTTCATGGCATCATTGAAATAAAATCCGGCTCCGAATTCGTAGGGGCGAACCTGCGTGTTCGCCCAAATGAATCCCGTCCGAATTTGGAATCGGATAAAGGGCAGACACACAGGTCTGCCCCTACGGCAAAACCGGATGAACAAATTTTGAATCAATCCCAAAATGGGCAAACACACAGGTTTGCCCCTACAGGTTCATCCGCCTCAAATCCGTCCGTAGATACCATGGTACAATGGTTTAAAACCATGACCACCAATGGCTATATTCGGGGGGTTAAAGAACATCGTTGGTCCAGATTTAATGAAAAATTATGGCAGCGCAACTACTATGAGCACATCATCCGGGATGAAAAATCCTACCTTGAAATATCCGAATACATTCAAACCAATCCCGCAAAATGGCAGGATGATAAATACTTTGTGATATAGATGCAAAGGAAGGATCTATGAACGCAGAAGAAAGTGTGATTCAATTCAAACGGCTGCATCAGCGAACCTGGCGGGATAAACCGGACTGGTTCTGGCTGGTGGGTTTGCTGAAGGAAGTATGGGAACTGGCGCTGTCCCTGGCAGGATGGCATCATCATACGCCCGAGGTGGAACTCAGGCAAATATCGGCAATCACCATGAACTGGCTTGAAAAGCGGGTGTCCGATCATGTTGAAACCAATCCTTAAAGGGATCCTCTTTGATCTTGTGGGTGTACTTCTGGAATTCTGCGGTCCCGAAAAAATCTCTGAACTCACCCGGGGCAGGGTCGGGGTTGACCTGTTCAGCAGGTTCTGGAACGAATCCGAATACGCCCTGGACTTTTCCAAAGGGATTTGCTCGCCCAAGGAATTCGCAAGGGGGGCCATTGATTATTTTGAATTGGAAATCGGCCCTGAGGAATTCCTCGAAAACTATCAATCCTGGTATGTGGGTCCTTATCCGGGTGCAATCTCCCTTGTCAGGGAATTGAAAAATCGTTTCAAGGTCGGTTGCCTGAGCAACATAAATGAAATCTATACATCCAGATTCATTCAGGAATTGCAATTGAACCAGATCATGAACGATTGTATATTTTCCAATGAAGTCAGGATGGTTAAACCCGATTTGGAAATATTTTATCTTGCGGCACGAAGAATAAACCTTGAGATGGGTCAGATTCTGTTTTTTGACGACAGCCAGACCAACGTGGATGCGGCGATTGAATCCGGGATGCAGGCGAGAAGAGTCGATGGCCCCCGGGAAGTTCAGAAGGTTTTAACGGAGTTCGGGATTTGGTAAATAATGGAACTTATGGAACTCAAGAAATATTTAGACCAAATTGTGGATCTCAAAATGGCGATGTTCCGGGAGGCGGGAAGAATACACCTGCTGGCCGACGACGCAAGGGAAATCGTCAAGAGAACCTATCAACAGATGTATGAAGAGGATAAGGCCAGCCATTTTCTGGAATTTGACCGGAATGAAATCATTGCCATGGCCGGGGTCTTCATCAAGGAGGATCTTCCCTATTGTTATTACAAAGGCCATGCATACGGGTTTATCGGGGATGTGTATGTCAGGCCGGATTTTCGCAAAAGAGGTATTGCAACCCTGCTGAGTCAATCCTGTTTGGACTGGTTCAGGAAGAAAAATATCACCGTGGTTCGTCTGCTTTCTACAGAAGCCGCCAAGCCGGTATACGAAAAGATGGGGTTTAAACCCACGGATGAGATGATGTTGAATCTTTAAAGGGGCCAGGCCCCGACAGGAATTGAAACCATGCTCAAGGATTATCATATTCACACCAAACGCTGCAACCATGCCGTGGGTGAAATGGCCCGGTATGTAGAGAGAGCCATTGCGCTTGGGTTGCCTGAAATCGCCTTCACCGATCATCTTCCCCTGCCAAACGATTTTGATGCCGTCCACCGCATGGCTTTTCATGAACTGGATGATTATATGAGGGACATTGACCGGCTTCGGAAAGAATACCCGGAAATTTCCATACGTTCGGGGATCGAGGCCGATTACTATGAAGGTTTTGAAGAATACCTGTATCGGACCCTTCGTGAATTCAGGTTTGACATTACGATCCTGTCGGTTCATTTTATCAAAGGTTGGCCGGGAGACAACATGGTATTCAGGTATTCGTTTCCCGGTAAGCCGATTCGGGATGTTTATTCCGACTATCTTTCCGCCT
>VMSV01000018.1 GCA_013791935.1 Desulfobacteraceae bacterium
GGACGCGCCGGGCAAGGCGAACTGGGATAAGGTGCTCGAAGGTTATCACTCGTGCACCGACGTACCCGGTTGCACGTTCTGGCGCGAGTTGGTCGCCTACTATCCGAGTGCGAAGGTCATCCTCTCGGTGCGTGACCCGGAAAAATGGTTTGAGTCATTGCAAGCTACTGTCTTGGGCCCCGAATGGGTTGCCGGGACCCTTGCCTCGCCGCTCAAAGAGTTCTATGAAAAGGCCGTTTACCCCGAATTCTCCGGTCACTTTAATGACCGCTATTTTTTGCTATCGCAATATGCGCGCCATCATGATGAAGTTATCCGAACCGTTCCTAAAGAACGGCTCCTTGTGTTCGATGTGCGCGATGGCTGGGCACCCCTGTGCACCTTTCTTGGTGTAGCGATTCCCGAAATGCCATTCCCGCGAACCAATTCACGCGAGGAAATGTTGAAAATGAGAGGCAAGATCCCTAAATAGCCGATTTATTACTATAACCACTATTGTAGGGTTAAAAGCTATGGGAAAATTGCTGTGATTACAAAACCGAACATTACTTTAAGTAAAAATACAGACAAATTGCCAGTATGCCGCAAAATACCAGGTTGTCCTCTTCCTTACTTGGATTGGGATTACGAAACCGACGTGAAAAATAAATAGCGGCACACACCAACGTTCAAACAATGAGCCGTGTCAAGAAATAAAAGAAGGCAGTTCACCGACTACCGGCCTTTCTTCATTTCGGCCTGCATCCGGCGCCGCTCATCCCCTGCCCGGGCAAGGGCCTCGCGGTTGCTTTCATCTACCCGCATGAAGTTTTCACGCCACACGTCGTCGGCATCCCACCGGAACGGAGTCTGTATCGTCGTGCGGGGCATCCAGGCGCGATTCAGCACGTCGAGGGCCATCCCCACGATCGCCCGTTGCATCGCTGCGTCCCAGGGTCTGCCGCAGGGATTCCCCAGGGGGAAATCGGTGAAAACGAATCGCGGGACGCCGCACTCCTCGACGATATCCCGCGCGCTCCCCATAACGACCGTGGACAGGCCGTTTTCTTCAAGATACCGGGCGACCAGACTCACGGTCTGGTGGCATACGGGTCAAAGCGCCGACAGAAGCACGGCATCGAGGCCGTCCTCGCGGCACCATTCGAGAATTTGCGGGGCATACCGCTCCAATGTCCGGTTCTGGCTGTAATCCGTGGTCACGCCATAGAAGCGGGGCGAGGCCGATCCGATGCGGCCTTCGGCCGCGTACTCGCTCAGCCGGTTCACAGGAACAAAGCTATCCACATCGTCTGTGTGGGTCGCCTTTTTATCCCAGCTCAGATCGTCCGTAAAAAGGCGCTGCGGTGGCGGATTCGTCGGTTCGGCATACAGATGCCGCTGGGTCAACAACTCCGGGACCGCTCCTGCTCCTGGTGATTTCGGTTTTCCCGCCGTCGTCACCAGCCCCACGCAGCACTTTGCAAGCGGTTTCTTCAGCGGAGTAAACGGAACATCGGCATAGTGAGGCCACTCATAGGGATCGGTATAGCCGTGAGCGGCATAATACTCCCTGCTTCGATCCATGTAACTGACAAACGAACGGTGCGCGCGAAGCTGATACATGGTCATCCTCCTGGGTTCTGTTCAACGCGTTGATCATCGTGGATGGATAAGACTACAAGCCATCCCAAAAAAACCGAAGTAGAATTATTGAGCAACCAAGCTGTACCATACCAAGGAAATTCTCGGCATGATATTCGTACGAACCACAAGCCGCCTGAAATTTTGAAGCCAGGCAAAGAGTCTTTCCACTAACAATTTATTTTGAGATGGCTTCTAATGAAACTGCTCTGCGTTAGCCAGCATGTAAGCCGGCCCGTGGGGGTGGTTGATTGCTGCATTTTCGCCGTATATGGCCGCTTTCATTTTTCCGAAAACGTTTCGATTGGCGCCTAGTCTGGCCAACTCTCCGGCACGTTTCATTGCGGCATCCAGCAGGTTCTCGAGCGGTTCAATTTGTTGAACGATACCTGCTGCCAGCGCATCAGGTCCACTCCATCTTCGAGCAAACTGCACGGTTTCAAAAAAGATGTTTATGGGCAATTTATGACGAAATAGCGCCAGTTCCGAATTGGGGATGACCATACCAATTTCGACTTCATTGGCACAGACGTATCCACGATCAGTGCGCATGAATCTGAAATCATGACAGAGTGCACACATAAATCCTGCACCAAATGCATGGCCGTTGACGGCAGCAATGGTAGGAATGGGAAAAGTGATCAAACGTCCCATCAAACGCGTGAATTCCTTCCCGAATGCCTCTCGATCTCCACCTCGGTGATCACCAGTAGATGCCCGCCAATCCAAATCCAGGCCGTTGGAGAAAAACTTCTCGGTTGAGGAAGTTGTGACAAGTGCAGCCGGGCCTTCCGAAGCTTCCACCTCGTCCAATACTTCGGTAAATTTTCGAACAAAACTCGTATTCCAACGATTCTCACCGTCTTCCATGGTGAGTAAGAAAACATCTTCTTCTTTTTTCAGGCTTATCATCTGGTTCCTTATTTTTTTGATTTGTTGTGCTGGCTCAAAAAGTGCTTAGGTGATTAAGGAAGAATAAAACTTCAGCAGTATACAGTCAATGATGGTTTGGATTTGAATTGTTTCCCGAAGGTGAATCTGCGTAATCTCGGCTACCAACCACCTTTTACATTCTACACTTTGTCGGATCGATATAAAGTCCCTTGTGCAACAAAAGTATCCCCTAAATGGGAGTATTTATCCATTTTTATCGGTTTTAAGATTATAAAGCAAGCTTTAAGAATTTCATGTCGGTTCCAGGGTTTGACAAAGCAACAAGCTGATATAGTTTATATTAATGATTATTTTTAGGCTTCAGGAAAGCTTACAACCACCTTTTTGGGGGGGGGTAAAAATGCACTTATAAGAAAGCGAATTGCACAGCTTTTCATGCTTTTTCATAACAGGGCACCGTTCCTTCCAAGACCCTGCATGAGACTCTGTGTGTGACTTTTTATCCAAAATGAAATAAACCGTCCAAAATCAGATCATCAATATCGGTTTTTATGCGTATTATCGGAACGCACCGGGAATAGGACATGACCAATGTTCAGGTGATCTGATGATCAAGGGTTTGATAAAAAATGAGAAAGACTACAGAGAGACGCTGTCCCGCATAGAAACCCATATGGATGAAAAACCCGGCACCGAGCGAATGGATGCTCAAAATAACTTCACTTTCATTCCCTTTCAATTGGAGATATCTTCTTGTGCAATTTTCTTAAATGCCCCTTTTTGACCCCGAAAAAATGATTTAAGCGCTTCTAAAGGCATTATTTTCCACTTGTAACGTATCATGTCAGACAGTTGCCTTGGTCCGACCCCCGATCGTTTTTCTTTGAATATAAAACAACGTGTTAAGGAAACGGCATTGATCCCTATTTACAAAGGGGAAAAATTGTTGATAGTATGTGTTCGGAAATGATTCAGTCGGCAACCACTCTTCTTGGATTTTACGGTAAAAATGGCTTTTTCACGGAAAATGATACCCCTGGTCGCGTTTTTGTTTTTCAGCGGTCTGGCCGTGTTTCTTTGGCACGCACAAAACAGGCATGAACAGGAACTGGTCAGAAGTAATACCCAAATGACCAGTGAACAGATCAAGGTCCGGGTGGAAGGGCTTATGAACGCCCGGATGGCCTGCCTGGATTCCATGGCCTTCAGGTGGTTGGAAAGGACCCCGGCCGACTTTTCCAAAAACCGTTTTCTTGGATTGGCCGGTAGCTTTTATACCCGGTTCCCCGGTTTTACGGGTATCAACTGGATCGACACCGACGGTGTGGTGCGGTGGGTCTTTCCGGATGAAGCCAATAAAAATGTCATTGATCAGGTCATTATTCCCCAACCCAACCTTCTTGTGCAGAACAAATCTCAAAAGTCCGAGGAAGACTTTGAATATAGTAATACGCCTTGCATGAAAATCCCTCAGGGGGGGCTGGGTTTCAACACATTCTGGCCGTTGGTTTATGACGGCAGGGTCCAGGGGTATCTCAATGGTGCATTTCAGGTTGAACAGATTGTGGATATCTGCTTACCCAAAATAATTCTCAATGAATTCTCGGTTCGATTGTTCGAAGGCAAACAGCTAATATACAGCAACGCAAACTCGGTCGACAAGGATCCCCCGGAAAATAATCGATTGCAGCACCTGATGCAAGAAATCAAGTTCCATGGAAAAAACTGGCAATTAGACCTTTCTCCCAAAACGGCTGTGTATTCATCCGGAATATTTCAAAATTTTTCAATTCTGGTTTTTGGCCTCACCATCTCCATCATCCTTTCACTGCTGCTGTATTTCCTTTTGCAAAGGATGCAGGCTTACCGGCAGGCCAGGGATCTTGCCCTTGATGAGGCCGGCAAACGCAAGAGGGCTGAAGGGGCATTAAAATTAAATGAAAAACGATTAGAGGGTTTGGTGGCTGAACTGGCCAACAAAAACGCTGAGCTCGAAACCTTTGTGTTCTCTGTTTCCCACGACCTTAAATCCCCCATTGTGACCATTGAAGGGTATCTCGGTGCCCTGTATGAGGATTTCGGCGATATCATTCCCGAAGACGGGAAAAAATATCTCAATTACATTGGTGATGCTTCACGGAAAATGGAGCTTTTAATCAAAGACCTGCTGGATCTATCCCGCATCGGCCGTTTAAAAATAAGAAAAACCGAGTTTTCTTTCAGCGCTTTGATCAACGAAACCCTTGAATTACTCCAGCCCCAACTCAAAAACAGGAATGTTGAGGTACGTGTTGATAAAGGTCTGCCGTTGGTCTATGGTGAAAAAAAACGATTGGCTCAAGTGATGGAAAATCTGTTGATCAATGCCATTAAATACATGGGAAGAGAAAATCCCGCCCCGTACATTGAAATCGGCAGTTTTGTCCAAAATGACGAACCGATTTTTTTTGTGAAAGACAACGGCATCGGCATTGAAAAAAAGCATTTTGATCTGATTTTCCTGGCCTTTCAACGACTGCCCATTGCAAAAAAAATCGGGGAAGGCACCGGCCTGGGCCTGTCCATCGTCAAACGGATTGTCGAATACCATGGCGGCCGGATCTGGGTTGAATCCGGGTTTGGCAAGGGGACCACATTTTTCTTTACCCTAAAAGACAAGGAGACATGGACGGATGACTTATGAGCCCTTAAATATTTTAATTATCGAAGATGAAGAGGCCCATGCGGAACTCACCAAGAGGGCCATTCGAAAGGCCGGCAATGCCAACCGGGTAGACATTGTTTCCGACGGCCAGGAAGCCCTGGACTATCTTTTCAATCAAAAGAAATATGAGAATAAGGATAAATATCCTGCCCCGGGGCTGATTTTGCTGGACATTAATCTGCCTGGGCTGAACGGCATCGATGTATTAAAGAAAATCAAAGCCGAACCCAGCTTAAAAATGATCCCGGTCATTATGCTGACGACTTCGGCCCGGGATGAAGATATCGGCCGGTCCTACGAAAATTATGCCAACAGCTACCTGACAAAACCGGTGGGATTCAAGGAATTCGAAGAAAAGATTTCCCAAATAGATCATTACTGGATGTTGGTGAATAAATCCCCGTTTATTGAACAATGACCCCTATGGAACCCCTTGTACTAGCCGTCATTGAAGATGAAAACACGCATTTTGACCTGATGAAGCGCGCCATTGTTAGGGACCTTAAAAATGTTTCGGTATTTCATTTTATTGATCCCCAAGCCTGCCTTGATGACCTGCCTAAAATTAAACCTACCGTAATTATTACAGATTACCTCATGCCGGGCATGAACGGCATCGAATTGATAGGCGCGTTAAACCAAAAAAATTTAGATGTCCCGGTCATTATGATCACCGGCCAAGGGGATGAAAATATCGCTGTCCATGCCATGCGGCTGGGTGCCAAGGACTATCTGGTGAAGTCCGGCAAATTTTTTGATTTGCTGCCCAAGGTCATTGAAAAGGTGATCAACGAAAAGAAAATCAGCGATGCCCTGAGAAAACTCGAAGAAAGATACCGCCTAGTGATGGAAAATGCCGATGAAGGCATCATGATGATACAGGACGGGAATCTTCTGTTATGCAACCCGAAAATGGCGGACATCATGGGATATTCCCAGGAAGAACTTATGGGGAGTTCCCTTTTGGATTATGTTTATTCCGAAGATCAGCAAACAATGATGGAAATTCACCAAAGCGGTCAATCCGGGGACAAAGATTCCCAAATTTATGAATTTAGAATCATTGATAAATCTCATAACCTAAAATGGTTGCGGAATCACGAGGTCTATACAAAATGGGACAACAAACCTGCCGTATTGAATTTTGTGACCGATATCTCGGCGTTAAAAAAAGCGGACGAACACATTTATAACCTGTCCCAAATGCTGCTGCAAGCCCAAGAACGGGAGCGCCAGATGATCTCCTATGAACTGCATGACCATACTTTACAGAATCTGTCTTCGCTGAAAATCGATTTAGACATGCTATTTGACGACTATTCGGACACATCACCGGAATTATGGGCAAAATCAAAAAAAATGTCCGCACTTTCCAGGCAAATTATTAAGGATATCAGGAACATGGCCTATGAGCTGCACCCGCCTTCCCTGGAAGAATTAGGCCTTGTCAAGGCTCTTGCGAGTTATTGCGATGAATTCTCCGAAAACAGCGGGATCCGTGTGAACTTTCAATCCGCCGGCATGCAGACCTTTAATGTGGATGCGAACGCCGCCATCCACTTTTACCGGCTGGTGCAGGAGGGTTTAAACAATATCCGGAAACATGCCTCTGCCGGCCGGGCAACGGTAAAGCTCATGGGGGCTTACCCCAATATTCTGCTCCGAATTGAAGACAACGGCAAAGGATTTAATGTGGAGGAGTACAAGCCGGCATTGGATAATCAAAAACGAATGGGTTTTCGAAGCATGCAGGAACGGGTAAACCTGCTCCAAGGTCAAATGATGATTCAATCCACAGCCATGCAAGGCACCAAAATATTTATTAAAATTCCTTTAAGGACTGGAACCGGAAATGATTAAAAAGCGTATCGTAATCATTGATGATCATCCGCTTTTTCGGGAAGGGCTTAAGTCGATCATAGGGAGAAGTTCCCAATACGAAGTGGTTGGGGAGGCCAGCACCGGGACTCAGGGTCTAAAGATTATCAAAGAACTGGGACCGGACCTGGTTTTGACGGACATGTCCCTGCCGGACCAGAGTGGCATTGAACTTATTGGAAATATTAAAAGCTATTCTGCTGAAATTCACGTTATGGTGGTCAGCATGCATTCGGAAATAGACTTTATCGTTAGAGCGTTTCAAGCCGGTGCCACCGGTTACGTGATCAAGGATTCCGCGTCGGATATTCTGTTACAAGGCATTGAAAATGTTTTAAATGGCCAGACGTTCATGGATACATCGGTTTCCCGTGAGGTGGTCAAAAAATTGTCCGGTTTGCCCGAAAAAGAGAAAATCGTAGGAGGCGCCAATTACGATAACCTGACTCCCCGGGAGCAGCAGGTGATGGTCCTGCTGGCCGAGGGGCTTTCAGCAAATCAGGTGGCCGACAAGCTTTTCATCAGCCCGAAAACGGTTGATAACCACCGTACCAATATCATGCATAAGCTGGGGCTGAAAAGGACTTTTGAAATGATCCGGTATGCCGCAAAGCTCGGTCTCATCGACGTTGATCTCTGGAAAGGATAATACCCGATAAAAACGTCTTTATATTAACTCATCTTTACTCCTTTCCATTTCCATATAGGTGAAACTCCCTGCCGGGAAAAACTCCCGGGAAAAATGAAGTCCCCTTCCCATAGACATCTTCATTAAAAAAATTATAGTTACAAAGAACTCATTCAATTCCATGCTTAGAAATCCCATTTTTTTCATTAAGGAGCCGTTGTGATGAACATCAATGATTTTATGCCCGTATCCTTGGAAACCTTAAATTCGTTTAAGGAAATAAAGCATCCGGGCGATAAAATCGCAGTCAAGGGTGTGAATTGCTGTTGCTGCAATGAACCGGTCAGCATTCACGTTGTGAAAACAGAGTCCGGGTTCGGGCTTTTAAACGGACATATTTCCGAACCTCAAAACGGAGAAATGTTTGTTATCTGCGAGTGGTGTTCAAATAAATATTATTCAAAATAGTAATTACCAGGATGAAAAATTTATTAAGGATCGCATGATGCCCAACAAAACGGAAAATCCTCGGATATTGATTGTCACACCGGAAGTAAGCCACCTGCCCCGGGAAATGGATAGTGCTTCCAGATGCCGGAACGCAAAGGCAGGTGGCCTAGGTGATGTGTCCGCCGCCCTGATCAACACACTTTATGAACAAGGGGTGGACGTTCACCTGGCCATCCCGGACTATCGCAACATTTTTAGCAGCCCTATACCTATGTATAAACAAAATAAGCTTCGTTTGCTTCATCAGAGCCTGCCCCATGATAAAATACATCTTGCCCAGGACAGAGCCTTTTTTTATTTAAACCGCGTTTATTCAGGTTCCCAGGAGGAGAACATCAATATTTCTCTGGCCTTTCAAAGGGAGGTTATTAATCATATTGTTCCCCAGGTGCAGCCGGATTTAATCCACTGCAACGATTGGATGACGGGATTGATTCCGGCCATTGCCAGGGAGATTGGAATCCCTTGCTTGTTTTCCATCCACAATATCCATACGGTCCACGTTCCGCTTTCCCATATCGAGGACAGGGGTATTGACGGCGCATCTTTCTGGCACAACTTGTATTTTGATCGATATCCGGGTTCCTATGAAGACACCCGAAACAATAATCCTGTGGATTTTCTGGCCAGCGGCGTATTTGCCGCGCATTTCGTCAATACCGTCAGCCCGACATTTTTAGATGAGGTCATTAACGGGTATCATGGTTTTGTCAGCGAATCCTTAAAACATGAACTGGCCGACAAGAAAGCCGCTTCATGTGCCGTGGGGATCCTCAATGCACCGGATACTTCTTTTGATCCATCAAATGATAAAGCATTGCCTTTTAATTATTCGTCAGCGAACCATTCCCAGGGCAAAGCAGCGAACAAATTCTGTATCCAGAAATCGGCAGGTCTTAAAGTCAATCCCAATGCCCCCTTATTCTTTTGGCCATCCAGACTGGACCCGGTACAGAAAGGCTGTCAATTGTTGTCGGACATTCTCTATCATGTGGTTTCCCGGTACTGGAATGAGGACCTGGAATTTATTTTCGTGGCCGACGGTCCTTTTCAGAAGCATTTTAAAGACATTGTCCGGTTCCATGGTTTACAGAAACGGGTGGCGTTTTGTGATTTCGATGAACAATTGTCCAGAATGGCCTATGGGGCAGCTGATTTCGTTCTTATGCCGTCCGGGTTTGAGCCCTGTGGCCTGCCCCAGATGATCGGTTCGATCTACGGTGCCCTTCCCGTTGTCCGGGATACCGGGGGACTCCATGATACGGTTTCGCATCTGGATATGGAAAAAAACAAGGGTAACGGATTTGTGTTTGAAACGTTTGATGCAAACGGGCTTTCCTGGGCAATCGATCAAGCCATGGCGTTTTTTCTGTCTCCGCAGACGGTAAAAAACAAACAGATCAAACGGATCATGGAGCAAAGCCGGTGCCGGTTTAGTTATAAGAATACAGCCAGGCAGTATATCCGACTTTATGAGCAGATGTTGGAAAGGCCGTTGGTGGCTCAGGATAATGTTACGGTTCCTGAAACCGATAGAACCGTTTATGCTGATGCCAGCTCACAATACAAAAGCTTTCAATCGTTAGCAATGCATGCCTGACATTGAACCGGCCGTTAAACCGGCCATGTCCAATATTAGAAGTACGGTTTAAAGGGCGGGTGTAAAACCCGCCCCTTCTGGCCTTGAGTGACTTCCAGGTATTTGCAAATCGCCTGTGTCAGCCGGGGGCTGCCGCTCCCGGTAAAAATCAAAATGTTATTTGGGCTCATGAGGATCAACTTCATCCATATCGGGCGAATGGCATAAAGGACCCGCTACCCGTCCGATATCAGGATTTACGGCTTCTTTTTTAACGTGGTTAAAAAAACGAAACATCATTGGGTATGAGATATTTCGCTCCAATTTTATAACATCTTGAATCAACTTGCTTATATTCTTTGCACCACTTTACGGTGGCAAAGGTCAGTGACCGGAACCCGTTATATGTTTCATTGTCCAGGCCGCCATAAGTGTAATCCTTATGCTTTATAAATACAATGGTGCCCGGCTGAATTCTTTCGTCACTTTTAAAAGACATTCCGTAGTCACTATAATCATTGCCCTGAGCTTTGTAGGCCTCATTGAATAAAGAAAATTGGTAAGTCAAGGAAGGCGAACACGGAAATCTTTTTGCGCTTCTTTTTTCATTCGAGTTTTGCATCTGTTTCATTGATACTTATTCCATTAATGGTATGCTTTTTAAGATAAAAAATGCACTATGATATTTTCTATTTTGATGGACGTTAAGGGATTTCTAATGCTGTGGGCAAAGCTTGCCGCCGGATTGGTATCGAATTTGGGTCTTTCAGGGAAATCGGGTCTTTTCATATGGGATTTTCCTTATCCCTCAGGAACCATATTGCATGATCAGTTTTCGGATCATATTCATCAGCTCCGTGAAATCCGCCGGCTTGGCTACAAAATCCTCGGCTCCGGCTTTTCGGCATTGAATTCTTTCATCCAATTCAAAACAATCGGTCCATACAATCAACGGAATCTGCTGCAACTCCGCATCCGACTTTATTTCGCAAAGGGCTTTGCGGCCGTCTTTTTTCGGCATGTCCAAATCCAGCAGGATCATGGCCGGTCGCGGGGCGATGCCGGGATCAGTGTATTTTCCGGCGCGCTTAAGAAAGTGCGTCAATTCCAGGCCATCTTCAACCAGGCATAGCTGCGCACCGCAGTTTAATTCCTTAAGGGCTTCGGTCACAAAAAACCGGTCTTCCGCATCATCGTCCGCCATGAGTATTGTGCAGGACGGCATTCCCTCATCTGCATTCACGACATACCCCCTTGTTTTGGCTTAATCGCCGATATCATAAATTTCACGGATTTTGTTTTTCAATGCATTTAACCCAAAGGGTTTGATCAGTACGGAATCAATCCCATTTTCCTTGACCCTTTCTATGTAATATTCTCCTCTCTGGTCCATCATCAGCACCACCGGTATGTTAGGATATTGCTTCTTGATATGGCATGCCAATGTCCAGGTCCCGAGGACACCCATATCGGCAAATACCATTTCCACCGGTGCAGCCAGGAATTTTCCATACCCGTCCTGGACATTGTCGGAATAAACCGCCCGGATTCCGACTTTAGAGAAATACATGGGAAGAAATTGGTGGAGATGCTGGTCGTCGTAAATCACCAAAACGCGGTCTGTGGGTTTTTCGTTGTGCATCAGGTCCGGTCCTGCTTCGGCATCGGCAAGGGCAGGGCCGTCCCTAAAGTCAGTATTCGTCCACATTTTTGAGTTGCTCCTTTTTGATTCGTTAAAAGGTTTTGTATGATCGGCGCCTTTAGCGTTCCAAAATCTGTTTGTGCTTTCCCGTGAATACGATTTCCGCAGATTTTCTTTTAAAATGGAATAGATTCCCGTTTAGCAATGTTTGACCGAATGGGTGGATGTATTTCAAGCCGTCGGTATCCACGGTGATTTGTTTAAAGCCGTCGCAGTTTTGTTTTAATGCATTAACGAGCATATGCGCGGATGTTCCGTCGAAATCGCCTTTTATGACAATATGAAGGGCACCGTTTTCCCGCATGAATCGCAGTATGAAATTTGATGCCATGCTCCCCCTTTTAATTTTTGATTCGGGCGGGTTTGAAACCCGCCCCTAGGCTCATGGGTATGTGTCGCTATCCGGGTAGGGGCGGGGTTGATCCCCGCCCTTATCCCAACCCCCTAACGATATTGCCCTCTCCCCAATGGCGTTGAAATCTATATCGGTTTCTTGCTGTTTGCAGAAAAGCAATCTTCCCGCCACAGGCATTTATTTTCATTGCAGTAATCCACCCTTTGGGTGGCAAAACAATCATAGGTGTGTTCTGCTCGTTGAACCGCCCGAATGATATCGGTTTTGTTCATTCCCACGGTCTTAACATTCATCTGCTTTGCAGCCTGTCTCACTTGATTGATGTTCATTTTTGTCCTTTTAAAATATTCATTAAATTATTGTTCAACATTCGGGTTGAGTAGCTTGTTAATTACTGATTTGACCTCGGTTAAGTGAAATGGTTTAAAAAGAATATGATCAATCCGGACCTTCGAGGCTCTTCTCATGACATCTTCCCTGGCGCTCCCGGTCATTAAAATAACCGGCGTTTGGATGGACTGTGTCCTGACAGCGGATACCAAACCGATGCCGTCCATTTTCGGCATTTCCAGGTCCGTAATAATCAGATCAAAGGGCCGGTACCGCAATGCGTGGATGCCCTCGTGACCGTTGTTTACCAAAAAAACAGAATGCCCCAGATTGTTGATGATATGGGCTAACATGGTCTGAATCAATTCATCGTCATCCACAACAAGTATTTGACGGCTGAATGCCATTGCTTGGGCCCAACCTTTCACATTTTGCGGAGAATCATTTGAGGTAAAAATCATTTGGACTTCTTCCTTTCAATTTGAATTCATAATGCTGCCATTTGGTTTTCTCTTGTTTTAGGACGGGATTTCTTCAGCGGGCGCTGAATCGGTTGAGAGGACTGAATTTCGATGTCGCATTCCGGAAACATAATTCTCAAACATTTCTTAAGGATATATTCATCAATGGACTCTATGGCCCCACCCTTGAGAATCACGATTTTCTTCATTACAGGCATCCTTTCTTTTTGTGCTGGTTATTTCATTGTTCAAATCAATATTCCTCATGGGTAATGGCCTTCATAGATTCCAGCAGCTTTTTGCCGGAAGTTTCTTTGCTCGTATGCCCGCTGCAATCGCCGGGCATGAATGCTTCGGTAATAAAATCAATTTTGGCGTGCATACTCAGTACATTTAACGCATCGATGAGCATATGAGCGGATGATGCACGGATATCCTCATTATTTTTGATGTTAAGAGAACCTTTACTCAGTGAAGAAAGAAGTATGAAATTTGAGGCCATCTTATTTTTCCCCCAATGATACCGGATAGTCGTCCTAAATAAATATAGGCGGAAAACCCATGCATTTTTATGTCCTTTTAAAAAAAATTCCAAAGGCTCGGAATTGACCTCCGGATTTTTGGAACGCTAGCGCAGGGGGCATAGGTTTAATTTTGACTTAACATATTTCACAAATCATGGAGCATGTCCATAGAGGGATAGGTTCAATTTAATAGGTGAAATACCTGGGGTTTTTGGGAGAAAATCCCTGGAAACGGGAAAAAGATACTAGAATTTGATGGGATAGAGCACATTAGGCCTTCCAAAGGTCCACATCGATAAGGCCATATTTGGCGGCGTACCGGTCCCGTTCCATGGTGCTGTGGATGTCCAGGTTATTGAAAATGTTGGACCGGTGGTTTTTAACGGTCTTCTGACTCCGGCAGGGAAATATCCATCAATACCAGGTTCGGAATGTTGTTCAGCCCTTCCTGGACCAGGCGGTACATGTTCGCTATAATTACTTCTTCGGGTTTGACGTGTTCCATGCCGCGGAGAAAAACTCCACTGCAATGCCGGTTTTTTTGGAAAACCCCGTGCAATAATCAAACAGGCACATGGCAATGTCTCTGTTTTCAATACCCGGGGGCATGAGGTCATGGAACAAGTCCCGGACGATGGAAATGGAACCGGCCAGCATATTGGCCAATTCCGAAGCCTTGGATTTGACGTCCGCCGGGGTGTCCTCCCGTTGGGCCATAAGCAGATCTCAGCCCATTTTTACCCCGGAAAGCTACTGAACCACACGGTCGTGGAGTTCATTGGAAAATTTTAGCCCTAATGGCCGTCGATGTTCAAGGCCCAGCATTTTTGCACCGGTGAGATTGATCTGGACGATCTGGTTGTTTTCATCCAGGGAAAAATAGCCCTCCGGTACTAATTCATATAAATCCGCATACCGCGTTTTCTGATTTTTCAAGTTCCCCATTGGTTTTTCGGAGTTGCCCATTCTGCATCTCCAGCTGCACATGGAGATTTCGCAACTCCGCCATGATCTCCTGCATGTCACCGGACGACAATGCTTCTTCCGCGGAGGAATTTTTTCTTAGAAACAATTCGGTTTGATTTTTAAGATGCGCCATGAGCGTTTGTCTCCGTGCTCCGGGGTCTGACCGGGGTAAACGTCTGCATTTATAATTAAAAAGTGCTTTGGATAAGGCTTCAGGACTGCTTAAACGCACCTTTTTGGGGCCAAAAAGGTGCGTTTGCTTTCAGCTTCATCGCTTGAGCCTGACAAAGCGATCAAAAGCCTGGGCGGAAAAAGCACATTGTTATCGATGAAGCGCAAAGGTTACCTGAAATCGGGAAAATAACAAAAGGATGGTACGATTCCGGCGTTGATTCAAAAATAATATTATTAGGATCAAGTAACCTTGATTTGTTATACCAATCCGCAGAGAGCCTGGCGGGTCGTAATGAAAAAATATATCTTCCGCCATTAACCTTTCAGGAGGTCATTCAAGATCAAATTTGGTATTCTCCCGATTTTTCGCGAAAAGCCATAAAGATGAACTTTTCCAAGCAAATCGGCGAAATCCTAATGCAATCCATTGTTTTTGGAAATTACCCTGAAGCTGTGACCACCGAGAGGAAAAGGGAGTATTTGGTTAATTTAATTTCCGATTATATATTTAAGGATGTTCTGCAATTTGGTTTGATAAAGATGACGGGACCCATAAAGAAAGTGCTTGCCCTGCTTGCCTATCAAATCGGTTCGGAAATATCCGTAAATGGGCTTGCCGGAAGTCTCGGAATGGCAAGACAGACCATCGAACGTTACCTTGATTTACTGGAAAAGACATTTATCATTTTTTCCTTTTTCCGAGAAATGAAGTTTCATCAGGAAAACTTCTTCCTTGGCACAACAAATTCAATAAGTCACTGATGGGGAGAGAAAAGACAAATCCTTCTTTTCATTTCGGTCTGGCAGGAATGCCGACCACCGTGGTTCCGGCCGGGACATCCTTATTCACCACCGATCCGGCCCCCACCACGGCGTTTTCTCCGATACGGACCATGGGCAGCACCGTTGCCCCGGCGGCAATCCAGCTACAGGTCCCGACCCGAATCAATCCGCACAGGGTAGCGCCCGGGGAAATCTCAGCACCATCCTCCAGAACCGTTTCATGATCGATGCCGGCCCTGGTATTGACGATACATTGTTTACCGATTCTGGCCCGGGGACCGATCACCACCCCGGCCATAATTTGAGATCCTTCTCCGATTTGGGCATCCCCGGCAATCACTGCCGACGGATGAATCAGGGTGACCGGTTTCAGTCCCTTGGCCGTTAACTTTTCATGGTACGCCAGTCGCTTTCTGCCATCCATGTTGATGCTCAGGCTGAAACCGATTCGGGAGGGGTCTTTATCCCGTATCCAGGATTCAAACTGCTCCCAACCAAAATATAGGGGAACATCCGGAAACGGGGCTTTATGTTTGTCATCCTCCGCAAAGACGGCAATGACTTTGCTTCCATTAAGTTCAATGACGTCACGGGTTAAGAGAACCTGGCCCAAGGCGCCCCAGATCACGACTTCTTCAGGAAGTGCTTCCATCATTGCTCCTTTCCGGATTTCAATTCATCTCAAGCATGATTTTACCGATATGGGTGCTGCTTTCCATGAGCCGATGCGCTTTGGCAGCGTCTTTCAGGGGGAAATTTTCATGGATGATCCTGGCTAAAACAGGTTGAGGGTTATTCTAAGGCAAAATTACGGCTCGCACAGCTGCTGCAATCCTAACTTTATCGCTTAGCATATCCCCTAAACCGGATAAAAATTGCAAAAACGACCCATCCAATAATAATTGTTTGCCCAGCTTTGCTTTGCAGCAAACCCTCAAAAATCCGTGGCAGAATCACACAGATGATAATGGATACCCAAAAAAATATCCTTATCAGATTCTCATCTTCAGGATTCGTCGGGTTCCAAAGGCGTTCGAAAATTGTTCGTTGTTGTTTGTTATTTTCCATATCCTCAACTTTCCGTGTTTTCCCTTTTTTCCTGGAAATGTTATAAGGCAATTAAGGTGTTTTTGCCACCCATTTTATAAATCCTGTGGAGAACAAATAATATGTCCGCTGTTGCAGCACATGATGTGTCCGGTTTATAAGGGTGCGTGCTCCGGGGCCGGACCAAGTTCACAACCTGATATAGTTTAAAAAGGTTGTTTTTTAAAGACCTTCAGAAACGCTTAGAGCCGCCTTTTTTGGGGTAAATCCAATACTGGGATTTGGACCAACAAACATATTGACACCTAAGGGTTTAAAACCTATGCTCATTTCTCAAAAAAGCAGGGTCTTATCTTTAAACCCTTACCCCTCGCTTAAAAAAGCAAAGTCTTATCTTTAAACCCATACCGGTTCCTTAAAAACGCAAGGTTTTATCTTTCATTCATGGACTATGAATCTCAAGAATCTAAAATTCGTGGTTTCGAGAGAGGATACAGGGCCGTTTATGTGATCAATATCGGGCTGCAATTCGGCCTATTCAGGGCTCTTTGTGAAGATTCCGAAGGCCTGACGGCACAGAACCTGGCAGACCGCTTGTCTCTCTATGAGCCTTATCTGAAAATCTGGCTTCAAACCGCATACCACTTCGAGCTATTGAATTGTGATTCCCGGGGAATGTTTACGCTTCAGCCTTATCTGGCTGAGATCCTGGGGATTGATATGGGATTGGAGCCCATCATTCAAAATGCGGGGTCCTCCTCTCTCGCCCGGTATATTCTCACAGGGTTGCCAGCGCCCCACCATCGGTCCACGGAAGAATCCCTGGCAACGTCGCGGGCGACACAAACCGTTTACATGGTGTTTCTTTCTTATATCTTAGAAAAACATGAAGCCTTGAAACAATCCATGAATACAGGGATTCGTTTCATCGATATCGGGTGTGGCAGCGGACATTTGATTATCGAGTTGGCCCTGGCGTTTCCGAACAGTTCCTTTAAGGGAATCGATACCGATATCCACGGGTTGGAACGGGCGGAGTCCGCAGCAAATACACTGGGGATTTATGATAGAGTTTCTTTTGAAGACCTCTCGGCGGAAGAACTGGATTGCCAAGAGGAATTTGATGTGGCCTGCATGGTGGCCGCTCTTCATGAGATCCTGCCGGCGGATCGTCCCGCATCCCTTAAAAACATCCATCGCGCGTTGAAATCCCGCGGACACCTTATCCTTCTTGATTTCCCTTATCCGGAAAAATTGGAGGATTTTCGAAATCAAAGATATGACATTGGCATTATAGAGCAGTTTTTTGAAGCACCCGGTGGGATTGTGCATCTTGGCGCGACCGAGCAGGACAATCTGCTCAAGCAAGCCGGTTTTAACAACATCCAACGATCCGATCTGAACAACGGCATGTTTGACCTGATTGTGGCCGTCAAGTGAACCCCGTTATAACCAACTGAAGGAGGACGAAGGAATGGATTTCAAATTAACCGAGGAACAGAAGGCGTTAAAAAAGGAGTTTGATGACTTTTTTAAGTATCACATGGAACACAGCGCTCCGGAGGGATTTGGAACAGGATTGGAATCGACAAGTACTGCAGAGGGCAATCAATTCCATCGCTTCATGATGAAAGAGATCGCCAAAAAGAAATGGAATATCATGGCCTGGCCCAAGGAATTCGGAGGACGCGAGGCACCGATTATTGAGCAAGTGCTTTTCGCCGAATCACAGGCCTATCACGGGGCTCCGGGAATAGACGGTTTCGGCGCGAAAATGTTCGCACCGACCATCATTCTCTATGCCACGGAGGAGCAGAAAAAAAGAATCCTTCCCCCCATCGCCAATGGTGAGCTTCAGTACTCCCAGGGGTGGAGCGAGCCCAATGCCGGGTCAGACCTGGCTTCACTGACGACACAGGCGATCCTGGAAGGCGACCACTATGTCATTAACGGACAGAAGACGTGGACAACCGGCGGGCATCACGCGGATTACATGTTTCTGCTCGCCAGAACAGACCCGGAATCCAAAAGAGGCAAGGGGCTTTCCGTTTTCAATATCAATTTGACCCTTCCGGGCATCACCCGAAGACCCATTTTGTACATGAACCGAAGTCATATCGTAAACGATGTGTTTTTTGATAATGTCATCGTGCCGGTGGAGGAACGGATCGGCGAGGAGGGGGAAGGGTGGAAATACACCCGCAGCACCATGAACTTTGAGAGATCCAGTGCCGGGACATACGCGGGTTTAAAACGGAAGGTTGAAGAGCTGATTCAATATCTCAAGGGAAAAGAACGGGACGGAAAACCCCTGGCCGAACATGCATCCGTTCGCAAAAAACTCGCGGACCTGTATATGGATATTGAGGTCGGACGAGCCCTGGCTTATAAAATTGCCTGGCTCCAGGAAGCCGGGAAAATGCAATACTCCCCTGCGGCGGCATCCGAATCAAAAGTCTTCTCATCAGAGCTGCGCCAACGTTTCAGCCAGGTCGGATCAGAAATGCTGGGGCTTTTCGGGATGGTTGAAGAGTCCCCGTGGGCACCTCTCAACGGAAGCATGCCGGAGGGATATCAAACATCCATCGGAAGCACCATCTGTGCCGGGTCCAATGAAATTCAGCGTAACATTATCGCCTGGGTAGGTTGCGGACTACCACGGTTTAATTAAGGAGGGGATAAGAGATGAATCTTAATTTTACTTCCATGCAGGATATGCTTAGAAAATCGGTGGCTGAATTTTTAATCAAGGAATGCCCGTTTGAAAAGGTGAAGGAGCTTGAAGAATCGGAAATCGGCTATTCACCCAAGTTGTGGGAAAAAATCGTGGAACTCGGCTGGCCGGGTCTTGCCTTTCCGGAGCAATACGGCGGGTTCGGGGGCGACTTCACGGATCTGATCATCATCCAGGAAGAGATGGGAAAGCGGGTTTTTCCAAGCCCGTTTTTTTCCACGGTGGTTCAATGTGGCTATGCTATTTTAGAAGTTGGAACCGAGGCGCAGAAACAGGAGCTGATTCCCAAGATCGCCGGCGGCAAACTCCTGTTGGCCCTTGCCCAGCATGAAAATGATCCCGGCTATACCAAAGGGTGCATTAAAATGGAAGCCAAGGCCCAAGGCGACAGTTATCTCTTAAACGGGACGAAGATGTTCGTTCTTGACGCCAATATCGCCAATATGCTCATTGTGGCGGCCAAGCCCAACGACGCCGACATTACCCTTTTTCTGGTGGACGCCAAAGATCCGGGACTGGCCATTTCCAAGATCCCAACCATCGCCATGGACAACACCTGTGAAGTGATTTTCAAGGACGTGAAGGTCTTGAAAAAAGACATTCTCGGTGAACCCGGCAAGGGGTATGAGATCCTTGAAAAAGTGATGACCAAGGGCGCCATCGCCAAGGCGGCGGAAATGATCGGCGGCGCCAAGGTCAGCATTGACATGACAGCGGAATACGCCAAGAAACGGGTTCAGTATGGAAAACCCATCGGAGGGTTTCAGATCATCCAGCATTACATGGCGAATATGTCCATCGCCTACGATACGATTTACAATTATTTATTGCGGGTCGCCTGGATGGTGGACGCAGGGGAAGACGTCACCCTTTCCGCCTCTGTTTTGAAGGCGAAAACCAATGAAAATTTCAAATTCATCGTGGACCGGGCCGTTCAAATACACGGCGGCATCGGCACTACACGGGAATACAACGCCGCTCTGTTCTTCCGTAAAGCCAAGGCTTGGGAGTTCGTATGCGGTGACACAGACTTTCATACAGATAAGGTTGCGGACCGGATCCTGACCGATATGCCCGAGTGGTAAAAAGCGGTAGCACGATCAGTTTTTGTATTAACGCGGCAATAAAATATACTACCTTCGTCACGCCGGAGGGAATCGCTGGAGGAAACTGCTGCCGGTGTGCGGGAGCGGTTCGGACTCCGGGGTCGGACCAAGTTAACAACTTGAATTATGGTTAAAAGACGCTTTGGATATGCCTTCAGGCGTGTTTAAAACCGCTTTTCTGTTGATTGCCTGAAATCATTAATGATTCGCCATGCCGGCATGCTGGAGGAAAACCGGGCGATGCCCCATGTCATCTTTTCCGATAGTTTTTATACCAGGAATCCGGACCGCAAGGGCCTGGTTAAAAATGTCATCTTCAACTATCTGGCGAAAATTGAAGACATTATCCAGCAAGGCCAGAAAATGAAAAACATCCATATCACCCGATCCATAAACCCATATCGGAATCATCGGCGGGTTTCATCCAGAACCGCCATCAGGGGAAAGCCATGAAACGGTTATTATTCATTATTCTCGCAATTGCATTGATCATCGGTGGCGTGTCCTTGATAAAAAAGCGTCAGCACGAGTTGGCCCAAACCCCCTTGCCCGAAAGTCCCCTTGGGAGCTTTCAGATCCAAACTGTTGCCCATGGCACACTGCCGGTCCGGGAGCATTATTCCGGCACGCTTTTGGCCCGGCAGGTGGTGAGCCTGGCCCCCAATGTTCAGGGACGAATCCTTGCCATCCATGGCCAGGAAGGAGATCTTTTTCTACAAGGGGAACTTCTGATCCAAATCGATGACCGGGAAATCCGTCAGGAAATTGCTGCCATGGCCGAGGAAGTGAATCAGTTGGAAAGCGAATTCCAATTGCAGCAGGTAAACCATCGTCGGCAGAAAATGCTTTTCGAGCAACAGGCTATTTCCCAACAGTCCATGGATGAGGCCGAGGCCGCTTACCATCAGACCCGTCATCGTTTGGAAAGCATCAAAGCCCGGGCAGCAGCCATCCGGACCCACCTGGAATATACCAAAATCACAGCCCCTTTTGATGGAATTATTCTTTTAAAATTACAGGAGGTCGGGGATATGGCCTTGTCTGGAAAGCCCGTATTAACAGCGGAAAACCCGGAAAAAGGGTATAAAGTCCGGGTCAACGTTCCTTCAAAATTGACAAACTCCCTTCACCCGGGCACGGAAGCGCTTTTGGTATCGAAGCGGAATGTTGAAAATGCGGAAATATCCAGGGTCCTTCCGGCCACGGAGGAAGGAACGAATCTCGGGGTGGCCGAAATCCTGATAAAAAACCGGCCTTTCGGGTTGCCCAGCGGTGCAAGCCTTGGCGTGGACATTACGGTGGATAAACCCATGGGATGGATCATTCCCGAACGTTCCGTCCTGAGGCAAAAAGACGGCGATTATGTATTTGTCATCAACCCTGAAAATTTGGTTTCACCGTTCAAAATCCAGGTGCTCGGATGGGGGGATCAACAGGCGGTGGTTGCAGGTGAATTGCATGAAAAAGACAGGGTTGTGGTGGCGGACGAGTCAGCGCTTTTAACGCTTTCCGCGGGTCAAAAAATCCACCCGATATTGGAGGCCAATCCATGAACCTGGTTCGGAGATACCTCAACTATCCCCATTTGATCCTCTCCGTGATCTTCATGGGCGTTGCCCTGGGAGTTCTGAGTTTTAATCGTTTGCCCCTCAACTTATTTCCGGATGCCAACTACCCCGCGGTTTCGGTCCTGCTCATATGGCCCGGTGCCGCAGCCCAAGATGTTGAGGATCGCGTAACACGGCAGGTGGACACGGAACTGGCTTCCCTGGATCAGAGCCGAAGGGTTAAAGCCGTGACCCGTGACGAAGTCTCCGCCATTACGGTTGAATTCGAATATGAAAAAGGAATCAGCGCGGCGGTGGTGGATGTGAGTTCCGCATTGGACCGGATTCGGGCGTCGTTGCCCGCAGATATGCTGCCCCCAAGGATTTTCAAAATTATCGACGCCAC
>VMSV01000032.1 GCA_013791935.1 Desulfobacteraceae bacterium
AATAATTTTTTCGATATTGGTTCGACTCATAATCTGCTGTGATATGGTATTTATCCTTGATTCAATATTGGTGGAAACTATGGATTGAACATAGTTTGCAGGAACCCTCTGAGGCTCCACCAAGATAAGGGTTTGTGCACCATAAATTCGTGGAAGGGTAAAGGCAAGACATATGCCGATCATCATCGAAACACCGAATGGTATGATGATAAACCATCGATATTTGATTGCAAGACTCAGGTAGTAACTTATTTGGATTGATTTTTTGTCAGTAGCCATTTAAATAACTCAGCCTTAAATGAAGGTTGGTCTTTCATGTTTACATTAGCGATCTTGGCCCTATCAATTAAACGCTATATCGGCAAAAACCCAAAAAAGCATGAACAAAATAATCAACTTTTTTAAATTTGAGCCCCGAAACAAAAACCAAAGCTAAACCGAAAAGCCAAATGGTCCGGATCAAAGCCTTGAGTAACATGGCTAAATCAAATTTGGCATCGCTCAATATGATTTGTCCCATTGTCGATTAGGTTATAATTAAAGTCTACCTCCAAAGCAATAATTATATATAATTAAAGCTAATGTGTGGCTTGATTATTGTCTGTTGGTTGTTATCGGTTTTGTTTTGCGGAGGTTTTCTGGGGCTTGGCGTTTGGGAAAAATATTTCCTTGCAACCTTCATAAAAGTATGGCATAAATTTCACACTTTTTGCCAATTGATTTTTCCTAAACTTTCCTTCTTTTTTTAACCATGGATATTTTGATATATGGATAAACCACATAAAATTCTCATTATCGATGACAATGAAGAGCTTTTGGATGCTTTATGCAATTTTTTTTCCATGAAAAAATACGCGGTTAAATGCGCCTCAAATGGCCTGGAAGGCCTAAAGATCATTGAGTCTGAAATAGACGGCCTTGATCTGTTGATTACAGACCCTGTCATGCGGAAGGTTAGTGGGGTGGGAATTATTTCCATTATGAAGAAAAAAAACCCAAAAATCCCCGTTGTCGCAATAACCGGTTGGGGTGAATTTCCAGAAGCACTGGCCGAAGAGGCAAGAGCGGATCGTATTTTAAAAAAACCATTTGAGTTGGAAGAGTTGCTTGGAGTCGTTGAGGATTTGATCAAGAATCGGTGATGAGTAATGAGGGATAAGGGATAAGAGGGGCAGTGATTAAATCCGAAACAAGGACGAAGGTCCAAAATACAGATCAAAACATGCAAAAACGTATTGATTTTTGAAAATTTGACCATTTGAATTTGCTTTGATTTGGATATGCGAATTTCGTTCTTTTTGTTATTTGCCTTATAGGCAGTGCGTTGTGGCTATCGAATGTTGATTGTTTACGATTTAAACCTGAGGCCATAAAATGAGTGATAAAAAAAATCAAATGGGGCCGCCGATTATCGGGGTGAGCAAGAATATCGAGCAAGTGAGAGAGCTGATTTCCCATGTGGCTGATACAGGATTTAATGTGGTTATCACCGGTGAAAGCGGCGTGGGGAAAGAGGTGATTGCCCAGAATTTGTATCAGCAATCCCCGCGAGTCGGAAAACCGTTTGTAAAAATCAACTGCGCAGCCTTACCCGAAGGACTTCTGGAAAGTGAGCTGTTCGGGTACGAGCAGGGAGCGTTTACCGGAGCCGGAAAGAAGAAGCGGGGCAAATTTGAGCTGGCCCACAGCGGGGTTCTGCTGCTGGACGAAATCGGGGACATGTCCCTTCCCCTCCAGGCGAAACTTCTTCATGTGCTCCAGGGTGGAACCTTTGCCCCTTTGGGATCTGAAAAAGAAGTGACATCGGACACCTGGGTTCTGGCCGCCACAAACCATGAGCTTGAAGAGGACATTAAAAAAGGGCTGTTCCGGGAAGACCTTTATTACCGTCTTAATATCATTAAAATAAAAATCAACCCATTGCGAGAAAGACCCGAAGATATCCCGCCATTGGTTGAATATTATCTCCATGAATATTCCTCACAATTCAAGAGTAGAAATCTCGTTCAACCCACCAAAACAATGATCGCTCAATTATCCATGTATTCTGGGCCCGGAAATGTGAGGGAACTGCAGAATGTACTGAAAAGAATCATTGTCCTCGGCGACTGGGAAGGAATCATTGAGGATTTAATCAGCAGGAGCGGGACTCCTCACACCAAGGATAAAGTTCTGAGTAGTCCGTCTGTTGATACCACCAAAATTATTGAGAGCTTTCTGGAACTCAAAGGAGATGACAACCAGGATTTACAGGAAATGGCCTTGAAAAAGGTCAAAAAGAAATTTGTGGACAAGATTGAAAGAGAAGTGATTGCCTATGTTCTGGGAAAAACAAACTGGAACCGAAGCAAGGCATCCACTATTCTTGAAATCAGCTACAAAACCCTTCTTTATAAAATTCAAGACCTTCAGATCGAACCACCTCCCAAAAAATGATAGAACAGAACCCTTCGATTCAACCGAATATGCTTCAAATCCACCACCACATCATAAACCAGAATTTCAAGCCCGTTGCCACTGGCTTTCATCAGTTCCTTGCCATAGCCAGGATCAATGTGCATCGCAGGCTGAAAGGAAACGGCATCCATTCTCTGAATCAGGAAAAACATGACACAGCGGGCACCGGTTTTTAGAAGTTTCTGCATTTCCACAAGGTGCTTCAATCCCCTGGTGGTTACGGCATCCGGAAACATGGCCACATGGTTTTCAATCAGGGTGCAATTTTTTATTTCCACATAACACGTCCCCTTTTCGCCTTGAAGCATCAGATCCAGCCTGGAATGTTCCCCGACGGCAACCTCCCGTTTCAGGGTTTCATACCCTTTTAATTCCTCCACCTCTCCGTTTGCCACGGC
>VMSV01000064.1 GCA_013791935.1 Desulfobacteraceae bacterium
AACCGATTGAATTCCCCTATGACACCTTGGTGCTGGCGGTTGGAAGCAAAACCACGGTCCCGCCCATTGAAGGAACGGATCTTAAAGGGGTTCACTTTCTGCAGACCGTGGAAGACGCCCGGAAAATCAAGAATGAAAGCGGAAGCCTGGCGGGCAAGAATGCCGTGATCATCGGGGCGGGCCTGATCGGCATGGAAGTCACCGAAGCCTTGAAAAAACGGGGTCTCAATATCACGCTGGTGGAACGCCTGGATACGGCCATGGGCCAGTTGCTGGATCCGGAAATCGCCTATCATGTGCATCAGGAACTCAAAGCCAACGGGGTTTCCCTGGTGCTGGGGAAAACCGTTGAAAAAATCATGGGGGATGATGCCGGAAATGTAAAAAAAGTCATCACCGATGCAGGGGAAGTTCCGGCGGATATTGTTCTCATTGCCGTGGGGGTGCGGCCCAACATTCGGCTGGCAAAGGAAATGGGCCTGGAAATCGGTAAAACCGGGGCCATTGCCGTGGATCATCATATGCGAACCTCCGACCCGGACATTTATGCCGGGGGGGATTGCGTGGAAAATAATAACCTCGTTACCGGAAAACCCCTTTATGTCCCCATGGGCTCCACGGCCAACAAGCATGGCCGGGTGATCGGGGACAATATCTGCGGCATACCCACGGAATTCAAGGGGGTTCTTGGCACCGCCATCTGCAAGGTTTTTCATATGAATGTGGCCCGGACCGGTTTGTCCGAGATACAGGCTAAAAACGAAGGGTACGATTATATCACGGTTCTTAATCCTGCCCCGGACAAGCCTCATTTTATTCCGGGCGCCAAACTCATCATTCTTAAATTCATTGTGGATAAAAAGACCGGAAAACTCCTGGGGGCTCAGATGGTGGGGCCGGGGGATGTGGCCAAAAGAATGGAAATCGCAGTCACCCATATGACCTCCGGAAGCCGGGTCACGGAAATCGGTCATTATGATCTTGCCTATGCGCCGCCTTTTTCACCGGCCATGGACAACATCATCACCACGGCGAATATTGCCGAAAACAAGCTCCATGGGATCGCCAGCGCCTACACACCCTATGAGGTGAAACAGAAGCTGGAGAACGGAGACGATTTTATCCTGCTGGATGTGCGATCCCCCGAGGAATTTGAACAATTGGGCATTGCAGATGACCGGGTAAAGCTGATCCCTCTTGGCCAATTGCGGAAACGCCTGGAAGAGCTTCCCCGGGACAAGGAAATCGTTACCTTCTGTAAAATATCCTTAAGAGGGTATGAAGCGGAAAGGATCCTTGCCGGAGAAGGGTACAAGAACGTGAAGTTTCTGGACGGGGGCATCGCCTGCTGGCCATTTGAAAAAAGAACGATTGTCTGATGGGCGGAAAAGTTCGGAATAACCCTTCATGACAGGAGGGGTTGTTTCGATGCAGGTCCTTTGATTCAGGCCATTGGTGTATGACCGTTAAGGGCGGGGTTTTGCCTTTTTCAGAAAATTCACAACGCTCAAAACAGGGACAGAGCTTTTTTTAAGATTTAAAAGATGGGCATCTCCGGAAACAACTGCTTTTGCCCCGCAAGCAATGGCACACCAGATAAACTTGTCATCCTCAGGATCTTCCTTGACGTAAGCCTTGCCCGGTTTCGCCTGAATAACTTCAAAGCAGGCCATGATTTCATGGGTAAAGAGATAATCGACTTCAGATACGGAAAGGCGGAATCCGGGATAGCTCAGAACCCGCAGGTATTCTTGAACCATCTCTCTGGAACAGAAGATTTTAATCTTTTGGTTTCTCCATAGTTCAGCAAGTTCAGCCGCCGGTCCCCCGAAAAGCAAACCGTTGATCAGGACATTCGTATCAATGACGATCCTTTTCATTTGGACCTTGCCCATTGAACCGCTTCCGCGACGAAGTCTTCAGAGATCCCCAGGTCCTCCATTTTTTTCCGGATATCCCCAAGGTTTGTTTCAAGCACCTTCACCGGTTTTAAGAGAATATTCCCATCATTGAGTTCCACCTTAAAATAGTCCACTTTCGGAATCTTGGAAAGAATATCCTTGGGGATCGTAATTTGATTTTTTGATGTCAGCTTTGCAAGCATTCCTTTTTTCCTTACTTTCCTAAAGTCTGAATACCATAATCCCTTGATGGATGAAAAGCAACCGATTTATTAAAAAGACAGGAATCATGTGGAAGAAACGGGAATTGGTATTGTGCGGGGCTTTTTCATCCTCCCAGGTACGCTTCCTTAATCCTATGATTTCCCGTTAATTCTTTGCCCGTGCCGGACAGCACGATTCGCCCGGTTTCCAGAACATAGCCGCGGGAAGCAATATGCAAAGACATGTTGGCGTTTTGTTCCACCAGCAGAATGGTTTTCCCTGCAAGGTTGATTTCCTGAATGATCTTGAAAATATCGCGTACCAAAACCGGCGAAAGCCCCATGGAGGGCTCATCCAGCAAAAGCATTGGCGCATCGGTCATCAGCGCACGGCCCACGGCCAGCATTTGCTGCTCGCCGCCGGAAAGCATGCCGCCTAATTGTTTTCCTCGTTCGCGCAAGCGCGGGAACAATTCAAAGACCTGTTCCAGGTCACCGGCTATTTTGGCTTTGTCTTTGCGCTGCCAGCAGGCGAGCTTGAGATTTTCCATCACGGTAAGATTTCCGAAAATGCCCCGGCCTTCTGGAACGTGGGCGATGCCTGCGGCAACAATCCGGTCAGCTTCCATTTTTTTTAAGTCTTTACTACCATAGGTAATTCTGCCCGTATAGGGAATCAGGCCGGAGATGGCCCTCAGAATGGAAGATTTTCCCGCGCCATTCGCGCCGATCAGGGTGACAATTTCTCCGGGTTCAACTTCAAAGGAAACGTCATCCACGGCTTTGATGCTATCGTAGAAGACGCGCAAGCCGGTAACGGATAACCGGGGCTCGGCTCTGTTCACGGGTTCACCTCCTCCCCCAGATAGGCTTCCAGTACTTTGGGGTTTGCCTGAATGTCGGCAGGCAGCCCGGCTGCGATGGTCGCGCCGAAATCCAGCACCACCAGGCGTTCGCAAATGCCCATCACCAGGCGCATCTGGTGCTCAATCAGAAGGATCGTCACGGAAAAGGTTTGGCGAATCCACCGGATGAATTCCATGAGTTGGAGGATTTCGTTGGGGTTCATTCCGGCTGCCGGTTCATCCAGCAACAGCAGCTTGGGTCCGGTGGCAAGAGCCCGGGCAATTTCCAGGCGGCGCTGCATACCATAAGGCAGGTTCTTGGCTTTTTCCCGGGCGGATTCGTCGAGCTTGAAGATTGCCAGTAAATCCAAGGCCTGATTTGTGATGCGGTTTTCTTCGGCGCGGAAACGGCCCACGTGCAAAAGCGCCTCCAAGGGAGTATAAGCAACCCTGCCATAGCAGGCGATGCGGACATTGTCCAAAACGCTCAGTTCCTTGAAAAGCCTGATGTTCTGGAAAGTGCGGGCAATGCCCATCCGGGTGATTTGATGGGGGGTTAGGCCCACCATTTCCCTGCCTTCAAATTGAATGTGGCCTTCCGAGGCGCGATAGACGCCGGTGATCAGGTTGAAAACCGTTGTTTTTCCCGCACCATTGGGGCCGAGGATACCCACCAGTTCGTGGGGCTCCATGGAAAAATTGAAGTCGGATAGCGCGCATAGGCCTGCGAAGCGATGGGTGAGCCGGGAAATTTCAAGGAGTGGCATCGGGGGCCCCCTCTTTTTTTTGCCGCCAGAGTTTTTCCGTTGCCAGATCTCGAAGTGGCGTAAACAGGCGGGCTTCCCTCATACCCATGATGCCGTGGGGCCGAAAGATCATCAAAAGCACCAGCATCAGCGGCATGAGCACCATTCGCCACACCCCAAGGGGCCGGAGGATTTCGAGCAAAATGGTATAAATGGAAGCCCCGATGATCGACCCTGAAATGGATGCGATGCCGCCTAAATATACCATGATCAGAACATCGGTGGACTTGAGAATATCGAACATACGGGGGTTTATAAATTGCAAAGCGTGGGCGAACAGTCCTCCGGCAATGCCCGCGAAGAAAGATGAAACCACAAAGGCGATGATTTTGACCTGGCGGGAGTTTACGCTCATCAGGTCGCTGGCGATTTCATCTTCGCGAATGGATAAAATTCCGCGCCCGAAATTGGAATAAACCAGGTTGCGGATGACCCAGAGGGAAAGCACGGTCCAGAAGAAAACCCACGGCAGGGTGGTAAGCTTTTCCATGCCCAGAAGTCCGCGAGGCCCGCCCACGGCGTCGATGTTTTCCAGAACGGATTTCACAATCATGCAAAAAGCCAGGGTGACGATGGCCAGATAATCTCCGCGTGTTTTGAAAGAGGGGATCGCCACCAGAAATCCGACCAGAGCTGCAGCAACACCGCCAACCAAAATGGCCAGGGGGAAAAAGAAGTTCACAGAAACGCCCGCAGGAAGGCCATGAACGGTGAGAAGCGAGGCAACGTATGCGCCCACGGCCATGAATCCGGCGTGCCCCACGGAGAACTCACCCATGTAGCCGTTGATCAGATTCAGGCTCACGGTGAGGATGATGTTGATGCCCAGGTAAATTAAAATCAGTTGCAGATACAAATCCACAAAGCCAAAAGTGTCCACGGCAACGCAAAAAGCGAGGCCCGCCATGAGAAAGATTGGCCAAAAATATCGGGTATCGGTGAGGGTATGCCATCGTTTTTTCAGGGCGTGCCAGGCGGTTTTGAGAAAGACCATGATTAAACCTTTTGCGGATGGGGCTTGCCCAGGATGCCGTATGGACGGACGATTAGCAGAATGAGCAGCAGCGTGAAAGCCACAAAATCACGAAAGGTGGATGGGAAAAACGCTGCCACCAGAATTTCCACCGCGCCCAGTATGAACCCTCCGATCATGGCGCCACGAATGTTGCCGATGCCTCCGACCACGGCGCAAATAAATGCTTTCCAGCCGATGATGATGCCCATATAAGGATCGATCACCGGGTAGGCCAGGCCATAGAGCATGCCTGCCGCGCCCCCGAGGCCCGTGCCAATGGCAAAGGTAAGGGAGATGATTTTATTCACCGGCACCCCCATGAGGGCAACGATGGTCTTGTCCCAGGATATGGCCCGCATGGCCATGCCTGCCTTGGTGTGCTGCACGATAAAATCCAGAATCAGCATCAGAACCAGGGAAAGGAGGATGATGATGATTTGCAGGGAAGAAATGGAAAGCGTACCCAGGATCCAAGTGGTGTTTTCCAGAAGCGGCGGAATATGTTTGGGGTAGGGCGAGAGGGCCAGGGTGAAATTTTCCAGAAAGAGGCCGACACCCAGGGCGGTGATGATGGCGGAAACGCGAGGCGCGTTGCGCAAGGGCTTGTAGGCAAGGCGCTCTATGATCACCCCCAGGCCAGCAACCCCCAACATGGACAGAAGCAGCGTGGGGACAAAGGAAAGTTTGAGATGGACCGCCAGAAGAAAACAGAAGAAAGCCCCGATCATGAAAAGATCGCCATGGGCAAAATTGATCATGGTCAGAATGCCATAGACCATGGTGTAGCCCAGGGCGATGAGCGCGTAAATGCTGCCCAGTTGCAGGGCATTAAGAGCTTGCTGAAAAATATAGGCCATAGGATGTCAGGGCCTGGCGTTGGAGAACCAGGTAAACTTCCCGTCCTTTATTTTTAGAATCACAGCACTCTTGACCGGATCTCCGGACCCTTCCGCAAACTGCATATTGCCCGTCACCCCTTCGTATTGCGGGATTTTGGCCAAGGCGTCACGCACGCTCTGGCGGTCGTTCTTTCCGGCGGTTTGAAGGGCCTGCCACAAAAGACCGAAGGAATCATAGGTCAGGGCAGCCACATCATCCGGCGTGGTTCCGTATTTTGCTTTATAGCTCGCGATGAATTTTTTCGTCACTTCGGTTGCGGCATCTGCGGCATAATGGGTGCTGAAGTAATAGCCTTCGCAGTCCGTGCCGCAGAGTTTCAGGAGTTCCTCCGAACCCCAGGAATCGGAGCCGATGAAGGGTACCGTGATGCCCAGGCGCTTGGCCTGCTGGATTTGCAGCGGCACTTCACTGTAATAGTTTGGCAGAAAAATGACGTCAGGCTCCGCCTGTTTGATCTTGGTGAGCTGGGATGAAAAATCCTTATCATTGGTGGTGTAAGTTTCAAAGGCTACCACCGTACCGCCGTTTTGTTCATAAACTTCCTTGAAAATTTCGGCAATGCCTTTGTTGTATTCGGAGGCCACATCATACAGAACCGCGGCTTTCTTCAGTTTGAGATTGTCCAACGCGAATTTGGCCAGGACCCCTCCCTGAAAAGGATCGATAAAGCAAGCCCGGAAAACATATTTTTTGGAAGCATTGGTTCTGGAATCCAGCGTGGTTTTGGGCGCTGTGGACCAGGGCGTGATCAGAAGCACTTTGCCGGTTTCGGCGATTTCCGCAGCCGGCAGGGCGTAACGGCTGGCATTGGGGCCTACAATAGCCGTTACCTTTTGCTGGGTGATGAGCTTCTGGGCAGAGGATGCGGATTGATCGGCTTTGCCGGCATTGTCCTCGATGATGAGTTTCACCGGATATTTCTTGTCGGCCAACTGGACGCCGCCCGCTTCGTTGATTTCAGAAACAGCCAGTTCCGCGGCATTCTTGCACGACGCGCCCACAGCCGGAATATCGCCGGTCAGCTCGGCAATCACGCCGATTTTAATGATGGACGAATCCTCCTTGGCACAGCCGAAAAGACTCAATGAGAAAACCACCAGAAGAGGGATAAGCATCGCTGTTTTTTTCATGGGATGTCTCCTGTTTGACCTCGAATTTTTCGCCGGAGTTTATAGGGGAGGCCCATGGCCTGTCAACGGAAAAGAAGGAATCAAGAAATTAGTGCAGCCCCCAAATGCCTCCCCATACGATGCGCGGATACAACCAGTTGGGTGTGAGTCCGGGTGAAATGGCAATGCCAAGAGATCGGGTTATCCCCAAATCACCCAACAGCCACAGGGCCACACTGTTCGCAAAAGCCCCTATACAACCGCTGCAAAGAAAATCAGTGTTCTTTTCATGAATGTGCCTCCTGGTTTGCATAACTACACGTCGTCGATGTTCCTGTTTTTCTCAAAACGGGTTTCGTATTCCTCAAGCACATCTTTCGGGATGTCCTTGACGCTGACCCTGGCCCCCTGGGTACGCAACGCATCCTGAAGAAGCTTTACGTCGAGTTGTCTGGGGGTAACATTCAATTTGGCGGCCAGGGCTGCGGCCGTGCCTGCGGCTTGTCCCGTACACATGCTGGGGGCGCAGTACCGGTCTGCGGCAAAGGCGTAGAAATCCGCCGAAATGGTGGAGCCGGCAGCCAGGAGGTTGTCCGTTTCCCTGGAAACCAGGCATCCGTAGGGGATGTCGTGGGGCCGGACCACTTCGTAAACATGCTCCTCGTCCGGACCGTAAATGTCCGGTCCCATGTTGCTCACGGCGATGGAGTCGTCAAAGGCCCGGCCTTTGTAAATATCCTCTTCCGAAAGGATGTACTCCCCAAGAATCCGGTGGGTATCCCGGAAGATGGGGATGGTGCCGGTCTTTTCCACGGATGCGTGCTCGAAACCCGGAACATTTTCCTTGATCAGCCTGAAGGCCGACCAGACCTGTTTTCTCAGATCGATTTCTCCAGCGGTGACATCCTCGATCATCCACCCGTGATGCCCTTGGGCCAGGGGAGAGTTGAAGCCCTCGATCATGGCGATGCCGGGTTTCCGGGTATGAATGATCAGTCCCTCCCGGTAGCCATGGTATCGGCCTTCGGCTTTGGCTTTTCTGACGATGCTTTTCCCGCCGTAAAGTCCGGCCCATTCCTCGGGGTTTTCCTTCTTGAATTTGGCGAATTTATCGGCATCCACGCCGCTGATGTAAAGCCGGCAGCCAAATCCCATGTGACGTCCTGCCTTCGGGCCCTTGCCATGGCCGTCATCCATGCAGGCGGTGCCGGATTTCCATGCGATATCGGCATTCCCCGTGGAGTCCACGATGACCTTGCCCAGGATGACGAACCGGCCCTGGATGCACTCGATAAAGATGCCTTTAAGGGCGTTGTTTTCCTTGATGGCCCCCACGCCCGAGGTGTGATAGAGGAGCTTGACCCCTGCCTCGGCCATCATGTCGTCCAGCATGGCCTTGTACACCTCGCAATCGAAACTGGTGGAGGAAAAGGCCGCTTGGCGTGTGCGGGGGGAGGCATCCCGTAAAATACCCCCGTCGGCCCGGAGGCGATTGATCACATCGGTGATCACGCCCCCCTGGATGGCCGGGTCGATGAGGGAAAAGGTGCTGCTCATGGCATGGGTCTGCATTCCCCCCAGGGCTCCGAATTTTTCAATCAAGATGGTTTTGGCCCCGTTACGGGCCGAGGCCAGGGCCGCGCCGATGCCGGCCGGGCCGCCGCCCACGATGATCACATCCGCTTCTTCAAAAACAGGGACTTCCTTTTGAGGTTCCATGATGGTTTTCATAGTATCTTCTATCCTTTCATCATCCACAGTAGGGAACAGGCGTGCCTGTTCCTTACAAAATTCAACCTTTGATTTTCTTCTGCCGGCTCTCCTCATATTCCGCCAATACTTCCTTGGGCATGTGTTTCACGCTGGTGCGGGCCCCCTGGTCCTGGAGGGTTTTTTGCAGTTCCTGAATATCGAGGTTCCTGGGATTCACATTGTTTTTCACAGCCAGGGCCGCAGCGGTTCCGGCGGCCTGACCCGTGCAGATGCTGGGGGCGCAGTACCGGGTGGCACACCAAACCATGAAGTCCACGGACATGGTGGACCCTGCCGCAAGCAGCCCCTCCGTATCCCTGGACAAGAGGCTTCGATAGGGAATATCATAGGGCATGAGGTTGTTGACCATGTCGTGCTCGTCATCCGGCCCGAAAACATCCGGGGGCATGTTACTGATGGCAATGCTGTCCTCGAAAATTCGGCCCTGGCGCATGTCCTCTTCTATTAAAGTATATTCTCCCACAATTCGGTGGGAGTCCCTCAGCAGCAGCATGGTGGGGGTCTTTTCAATATAGGAGTTTTCAAATCCCGGCACGTTTTCCCGGAAAAGGTCATACATGGACCAGGCCTGTTTTCTGAGGTCCTTTTCCCCTTCGCTCAAGTCCTCCAGCACCCAGGGGTGATGGCCATGGGGAATCGGGTATTGGGGGCCCAGGATCCAGATCCGGTTGTGGCCGTAAACTTCGGAAATCAGAAAATGCACCCGGTTGCCGTATAGCTTGCCTTCGGCCTTGGCTTTTTGGATGAGATTCATGCCCACCCGCAGGGTCCCCCATTCTTCGGGCTGTTCTTTTCTCAACTGTTTGAGTTTGGGGATGTCCACATTCCCGAAGAAAAACGTATAACCGTATCCGGCATGACGGCCTTTTTTCGGGCCTTGGGGAAATCCGTCGGAAAAAACTTCCGCACCGGATTTCCAGGAAATGTCCGCACTGCCGGTCACATCAATGATCACCTTTCCCAGGACTGCCCGTTTGCCTTCGATGCTTTCAATAAAGATGCCCTTGATGCGGTTGCCTTCCTTGATTCCACCCACGCCAAAGGCATGGAAGAGAACCTTTACGCCGGCATCTTCCATCATCATATCCAGCAGGCGTTTATAGTATTCCGCGTCAAAAAACACGGCCCCCATGCCTTTTCTTTTGCGCGTGTCCTTGGAAAGGTCCCTTTCAACGGCACCCTCGTATTTTTTCAGTTCGGCGATGATTTCCTGGATGATGCCGTTTTGGACCTCGGGGTCCACCAGGGAAAAGGTGGAATTGAAAGTCAGGGTTTGGTATCCGCCCAGACAGTTGAACTTTTCAATCAAAATGGTTTTGGCGCCGTTCCGGGCCGCGGCCAAGGCCGCACCGATTCCGGCAGGGCCGCCGCCCACCACCACGACATCGGCTTCGTAAATGACGGGGATTTCCTTTTGCGGGTCTGTTATGGTTTTCATGATATTCCCTCCTTTTTGGAAAGCATTTCCGTGAGACTATTTGAGAGTACTTCTTCCATGGCCGGCATGATTTTCTTCACCGCGTCCGTGTTGTTACTGCAGATGGCTTTCACCAGCCTGGTTCGGTCCGAATTGCCGAAGCTTGGCACGGCCGGGATTTCTTTCAACAACCCGGTTTCCAGAAGTTTCTGCCGCATTTTCAAGTGGGAATTGTAGTACATCATCAAGAGCATGTTGTTCCCGATTCTTAAGAGCTCCCGGAAAAACCGGGCATGATTTTCCCAGTAGTCTTCAACGCTCATTTTGTCGTTGTAAAGATCGATAATCCGAATCAGATCGGTTTCATGGCCGGGCCCGGCTTTTTTGGCCGCCGTCAGGATGATGCGGTTGTAGAGCCACATGAGGTGCTGGCGGTAAATGGAAAACATGTCCTCGGTGATGAGCTCCGGGTAGGCCACCACCATTTCGGGGAACACATCAATGCCAACTGTCAGCCTGAAGTCCTTCACAATATTGCCCCGTCCATGGGAGATTTCAATCAGCCCCTCCTTCGCCAGGGCCTGGAGGGCGCTTCTCACCGTATGCCGGGAGGTTCCGAACCGAAGGGTCAGGTCTTTTTCAGAAGGGAAGGGTCCCTCAGGCAAATAGACGTTGGACAGGATTTCCTTCCGGAGTTGAACCACCATTTGGCCCACCAGGGAGATTTTTTTTAAGGATTCGATTTTTAAGGAGATGATGTTTGACATGGTTCAGTTCCTTGGGAGTAAACGCGGCTGCTGAATAAAATTCAGAATCACCGGAATTCCATTTTTTAAGATTCCAGCATCGGAAAGACAGTTTCAGGTCAACTCATTGAATGAGTTAACATCCAATAGCATTTTAGCGTTTTTAATAAAAGAAAAAAATGATGGGTCGTTCAGGGGGGAAGGAATACAGGGGGCGAAAGAGGCTCAGCCCCTTTCCATGATGAAAATGGCCTTGACATATTTGTTATAACATTATAACAAATATTCACCCCGATTCGCGATAGGGTTCAGGTGCGGTTTGAGGTGTAAAAACCATAGGATGAAATGACCATGAAGCTATCCAAGGGGAAAACCCCCCTTTATCACCAACTGGAAAAAATTCTTCGCAAACAGATTCTACGCGGCCAGCTTGCCTCGGGCAAATTGTTCCCCACGGACCATCAGCTTTGCGAGGAATTCGGAGTTAGTCGCATCACGGTTCGCCAGGCCTTGAAAAGTCTTGAAGACGACGGCTTGATCAAGCGGGAGCAGGGCCGGGGGACCTTTGTGAATGAACAGCCGGGGAATCGTTCCTTTTATGAAATGTCCGGTTCCTTGGAAAAAATCATGGGTATGCGGGAAACCTATAAAATCGAACTGACCTCGAAGCTTAAAATTCAAGCGGATAGGGATATTGCAGCCGAATTGGGGGTTGAAGCCGGTGCCGAGATTTGGATTCTGGAAGGGCGCCAGGAGTTGAAGGAGGACCTTGAACAGGCCCAGTTTCTTCAGGTTTTTGCAAGCCATGAAATCGGTGAAAGGATTCCGTTGGGAGAGATGGAGGGCCGCGGTTTTTTCATTTTTCTGGAAAAGGCTGCCATGGAAACCGCTGTCCAGTTCAACCAGGTGCTCTATGCCACCGGGGCGGATGAAAAGACGTCGAAAATTATCCATGTGCCTGTGGGCAGTCCGCTGCTGGTCAACCGAAATATTTTTCTATCCAAAAAAGGCAGGGTTCTGGGTGTGGTGGTTCGATATTCTCCCGGGGATGTGCACCGGATTATTCATAAAATGAAAATGCAAAAAGCAAGGCTTTGAAATCAGTTAAAAAGGAGGCAGGGTAATGAAAAGGCATCATATTTTTTTAGGAATTGTCATGGCCACCCTATTCGGGTCCATGATGGTTGCCGGGCCGGTTTTAGCCAAACAGACCTTAACCCCGGAAGAGGCCCGTTCCATTGCGGAAGAGGCCTATATTTTTTCCTATCCGATGATGGAAAACTACAAAACCTATTATTTTAGAATTGTGGCGGGCAAAGGTGCATTAAACGCCTTCCTGCACCGTTTTAAACTCTTGGGACCGGAATTTACAGCCATTGTCGCACCCAACCATGACACCCTCTATTCCTCTGCCTGGCTGGATTTGCGATCCGAACCCCTTGTGATTTCAGTACCTGAGTTCCCGGTAGATCGATATTACTCCTTTCAGTTCATCGACCTGTATGAATATAATTTTGCCTACGTGGGCCAGCGCGCAACAGGCAATCAAGCTGGCAAATATCTGATCGTGGGGCCCAACCAATCCGTTCCGGAGATCCCCGGCATCCGCAGAGTGTTTCAATCCGAAAGTGATATCGTATATGTGATCGGCCGAATTCTGGCCAAGGATGAAGAAGATCAAAAGCTTGCCAATGAACTTCAGAAGCAATGCAAAATTGAGCCTTTAAGCAGTTTCCTCAAAAAAACACCGGTATCCCCGGCTCCGGAGATTAATTTCCCGGTTTATGATCCGGGAAGAGCAAAATCCGAGCATTTCATCGAGTATTTCAGTTTTTTGCTTAAGTACGTAAAAGTTCATCCGGATGATGCGGCAGCTTTGGAACGGTTCCGCCGGATCGGCATTGCGCCCGGTGCTGAAGGAACTTTAGAACAGATGCCCCCGGAAATTGTTGAAGCCATCAGGGCAGGGGCCATTGCCGGAAACAAGAGGATTGAAGCGGAGACAAAAGTCATTGGGTCCCAGATCGCCGGCTGGAATACTGCGTTTAAAGGATTCGGATCCAGAGAAATTATTCGGGGACAGTATTTATTGCATGCTGCCGGGGCCATGTTCGGTCTTTACGGGCACAATCCCGAAGAAAACAGTTCTTTATCCAGACATGTGGATTCCGAAGGTCTTCCCTTGGACGGATCAAAAAACGGTTACACCCTTCGGTTTGAAAAAGGCCAAATGCCCCCGGCCAAAGCCTTTTGGTCCATGACCCTGTATAAGTCACCCGAAATGCACATGGTTGAAAACAGCCTTAAACGCTATGTCATCGGAGACCGGACCCAAGGACTGAAATACGGAGAGGACGGTTCCCTCACCCTTTATATTCAGCATGAATCACCGGGCAAGGCATTGGAATCCAACTGGCTGCCGGCAACGGATGGTGTTTTTGCCCTGGCGTTGCGGATGTATCTTCCGGATGAGGCCCTTCGAAACGGAACTTGGCAACCGCCCCAGGTTTTTCGAAGGGAATAGGCTGTCTTTCATGCTCTCCTGTATAAAATGAGTAAACAAGATTAAGAATTCAAGGCAAATTCACAGGTTTCAGTTAAAGGAGAATAAATAATATGAAATCAATCATCAATCGTTCCCTTTTGATGTTTTTCCTTGTTTTAACCGTGTGCGCCGGAAGTGTGTTTTCTGAAGAAAAACCCTATGATCCATCCCTGGTTTCGAAGGATGTAAAAATCGAAATCGTAGACACCACGGTGAAGGACCCGGACCGGGACCGGCAAATCCCCATTCGTATTTTCCTGCCCCCTGGAAAAACCCCCGGGCCCGTTGTGCTGTTCAGCCATGGCCTGGGAGGGTCCTGTAAAATGAATGGGTTCATGGGAGAGCACTGGGCAGCCAGGGGATTTTTCACCGTCTTTATTCAGCATCCGGGAAGCGATGTGTCCGTTTGGGTGAATCTTCCCAAGGAAGAGCGAATGAAAGCCCTTGCCAAGGCCGCTAATCTGAGAACGTTTCAGGACCGGGTGAAAGATGTTTCCTTCGTGCTGGACGTCCTGGGAAAGGATAATGAGAGCCCGGAAAACCCCTATTTTAAAAGAATGGATTCAAAGAATGTGGGCATGTCCGGCCATTCCTTCGGGGCGGTGACCACCCAGGCGGTGAGCGGCCAGCGAACCATTCTGGGAGCGGCATCTTTTACGGATGAAAGAATTACGGCGTCCATGATGTTCAGCCCCAGCAAGCCCAAACGGGGAACCCCGGAAAAGGCATTCGGGAAAGTGGAAATCCCCTGGATGCTCATGACCGGAACCAAGGACCTGTCCGCCATTGGAGAAGGAGACCTGGAATCCCGGCTTGCCGTATATCCGGCGTTGCCGCCGGGGGGCAAATATGAGCTGGTTCTTTTCAATGCCGAGCATTCGGCGTTTACCGACCGAGCCCTGCCGGGGGACAGCGAACAGCGAAATTCCAACCATCACCGGGCTGTTTTGGCTCTGAGTACGGCCTTCTGGGATGCCTATTTAATGCAGAATGAGGCGGCAAAACTGTGGCTAAACGGCAGCGGGCCCCAAACCGTGTTGGAGAAAGATGACCGCTGGCAGAAAAAATGATATTGGACCAAGGAGAAAAAAATGGATGAGCAAACCCTGAAAAATCAATTGGAAGAGACCACCTCCCTGGCGGAAGAAGCCTATATCTATGCCTTCCCCATGCTGGAAAATCTGAAGACCATGGACCGAATCGCAGGGCCCAAAGCACCCTCGAAAACCCAAAGAAGATTTAACACATTGTTGAGCAACACCAAGCTTCTGGGCCCGGAGTTTAAAAAAATTGTGGCTCCCAACAATGACACGGTTTACTCTTCCAGCTGGCTGGATCTTTCCCATGAACCCCTGGTCCTCAGCGTTCCGGACATCCCGGACCAGCGCTATTACGTATTCCAGCTGGTGAACCTGTACAATCATAATTTCGGTTACGCGGGTTCCAGGACCACCGGAACATCCAAAGGCAGTTTCCTCATTGCCGGTTATGACTGGTCCGGACCGACTCCTGAATCCATTAAAAAAGTATTTCGTTCTGAAACCCGGTTCGTCTTCCTTTGCGGAAGAACCCTGATAGACGGCCCTGGGGATGTGGAAAACGTCAGGGCCATTCAAAAAGGATATATCCTGGAACCCTTAAGCCGGTATTTGGGAGCCCCCTTAACGGAGGATCCACCAGATCCGGTTTTTCCCGCCTATGACGCGGAAAAGGCAAGTTCTCCGGAATTTATCTCCTATTTGAATTTCATTATAGGAAATGCCTTCATCCATCCGGATGATCAGCCTTTGATCGATCAATTGGCCAAGATCGGTGTCGGTCCCGGAAAGCCTTTTTCCAGCCAGGACCTGTCCGGAGAAATGCAAGAGGCCATCCGCAAGGGCATTGTTGCGGCCACGGAAAAAATCCGGAACAAGGCCCGGGAGATGGGAATGAAGGTGAATGGCTGGAATACGTTGGCGGACAGCCACGGCCCGAGGGAAATCATGGGCAAAAAACCCCTCATCAACGCAGTCGGTGCAGCCATTGGTTTGTATGGCAACGATAAGGAGGAGGCCAACAACTACTCCTGCTCCACGGACACGGATGGGAAGCCGGTGGACGGTTCTGTAGACCGATATATCCTTCGATTTGAAAAGGACAATCGTCCCCCGGTCAAGGCCTTCTGGTCCATCACCCTGTATGAGCCTCCCCTGATGCTCATGGCGGAAAACCCGATCCAAAGATATTCCATCGGAGATCGAACCCGGGACCTCCAGTACGGGGATGACGGTTCTTTAACCCTTTTCGTACAGCATGAGAGCCCCGGGCCAGGCAAGGAGCCCAACTGGCTCCCTTGTCCGGCCGGCCCTTTTGTGCTGGCTTTGCGAAATTACTGGCCGGATGTAAAACGTTTCCCGTTATTTGTACCGCCGGGTATTCAGCGGGTTGAGAAAGAATAAGAAAACAAAGGATTTCCATTGTTTTTATAAAAGAAATCCCCTTTTCTCCGGCCGGCAAAATGCTATGGCAAAAGGTTAGGGAATCTGAAAATGCTAATATACCAGAATCGAGCTGTTTCCGCCCCTACAATGCCGACCGTAAATTGAAAATACGGACACTATAAACGGTATATCAATAAATTCATTATCCCTTAGGATTGCCCATGGCGTTCCGGCGTGATGCTCAGCCCAAAGCCACGTCCAGGACCATCATCACTGAAAATCCGGCCATGGTGGCCAGGGTCACCAGATCGATGTTCTTTTCATTTTTCTGGGATTCGGGAATGAGTTCCTCCACCACCACGAAAATCATGGCTCCGGCGGCAAAGCAAAGGGCGTAGGGAAGAATCCCCTGCATTTTAAGGACAAAGGCAGCGCCGATTACCCCGGCCACCGGTTCCACCATGCCGGATGCCTGACCCAGGGCAAAACTTTTTCCTTTGGACATGCCTTCCCTTCGTAGCGGCATGGAAACCGCCGTGCCTTCGGGAAAATTCTGAAGTCCGATGCCCAGGGCCAGGGCCAGGGCGGCTCCTATGGTGGCGGAAGGAAGGCCGGCTGCCGCAGCCCCGAAGGCCACGCCCACCGCCAGGCCTTCCGGAATATTGTGAAGCGTGATGGCCAGAACCAGCAAAGTGCTTCTCTGCCAGGAGGTTTTAATCCCCTCGCTCTGGCTCATGTCCATTTTGGGGTGAAGGTGGGGGAGGAATTTATCCGACAACCTCATGAACAGGCCCCCGCCCAGAAAACCGATGACAGCGGTGAGCCAGGGGATTTGTCCCATCTCCCCGGCCATGGTGATGCCCGGAGCCAGCAGGGACCAGAAGCTGGCGGCAATCATGACCCCTGCGGCAGAGCCCAGCATGGCATCCATGAATTTATCGTTTACGGTCCGGGTGAAAAAAACCAGCCCGGCTCCCAGGGCCGTCACCCCCCAGGTGAATAGGGTGGCCATGAGGGCCTGGGTTATGGGATGAAATTGTTGGAGGACTTCGATCATGGGAAACGGTGGTTATGTGATTAAGTGATTAAGTGATTAAGTGGTTATGTGTTTAAGTGGTTATGTGAGTTATGAACAGTGAACCTCTTGGAGTGAACGGTGAACCGTGAACCGTGAACTGAAAAAGCGGGTGGTTCTCCACCGTTCACCGTTCACCGTTCACAGTTCACTGTTCACGGTTTCTCAATCTGAATTCCCAGGCTGTTCAAGGCCATGGAGACCATCACATAGCTGCCTGCGGCAAAAATGAGATCCATGATCTGCTCATCGCTCCAGTGCTTTTTCAATTCCGCCCAGGTGGGGTCGGAAATAAAATAATCCGAATGGAGTTCATCCGTGGCGGTAAGCAGGATTTTGTCCGTTGCCGACCACACAGCCGCATCCGGGCCCTGCTTCAGGGCATCAATTTCTGCATCCGTAAGCCCGACTTCTTTCCCGATCCGGGTATGCTGGTGAAATTCGTACCCGGAGTTGCAGAGGGCACCGATCCTTAAAATCACCATTTCGCGGTCCCTGGGGTTCAGGGAGGATTTTCTTAAAACATGGGTTCCGAATACGCCATAGCGTTTGAGCAATTTGGGGTATCTGCCCAGGGTTAAAAAAATATTCAAAGGGCGGCCCCCTGAAGCGTTGTTCACCACATCTTTTTGTTCGCCTTCGAGTTTTGTTGGATCCAACGGTGGAATTCTCGGGGTTGACAGTCTCATTGTACACTCCATTTCATAGGTTTTTTGTGGATAAAAGGTTCTCCGGAGAACGGGTTTACGATCAGCAGCGGGATAAGGTTTTGACTTTGATTATGGGTATATGTAAAAACCTCTTTGGTGTCAAGAGAAGGGGGGCTTTCAGGGTAACCGCATTAAGAAATGGCTATCTATCCATAACGCTCCATGGAAGGTCCGTTTGCAAATCTTATGAACTCGCCATTAAGGATGCATCCTAACTGGCTCAGACAGCATAAGCTTTACAACCGAACCCTCCATTCCGCTCAAGGCATGGTCATGGGGATCTGCGGCTACCCTGTTTTGGCTAAAATAAAGAGGACCAGTCAGAGAAAGGAGTGAAAGATGGAAAAAATCAGATTGGGACGCACCGGCTTGATGGTTACCCGATGCGGGTTCGGGGCATTGCCCATTCAGCGTGTGGATATGGCAAACGCAAGGGAAATTCTGGTGAAGGCCTATGAGGCGGGGATCAACTTTTATGATACGGCCAGGGCGTACAGTGATAGTGAGATCAAACTCGGCGAGGCTCTTTCCCGGGTGCGAAAAAATATCATTATAGCCACAAAGACCCATGCCAGAGACCGGGAGACTTTTTTCAAACATTTGGAAACCAGTCTCAAGAACCTGAAAACCGACTACATTGACATTCTTCAGTTGCACAATGTCCCGGAGATGCCGGATTTTGAAGACCCGGACGGTCTCTATGGCGCCATGATGGAGGCAAAGAAAAAAGGGATGATCCGGTTTGCGGGCATGACCAACCACCGGCTTTATATGGCCGAAGGAACCATTGCATCGGGGAAATTCGACACCTTGCAATTCCCCCTTAATTTTCTTTCCGCGGAAAAGGACCTTGCCCTCATCGAGTCCTGCAAAGCAAAGGATGTTGGGGTGATCGCAATGAAAGGCCTGTCCGGCGGCCTCATCACCAATGCTGCAGCCACCTTCGCCTTCTTGAGGCAGTATGACAATGTGGTTCCCATCTGGGGTATCCAGCGGATGCATGAATTGGAGGAGTTCCTGACCCTGGAGAAAAATCCACCGGTCTTGGATGAGGCCATGTGGAAGATCATTGAAGCGGATCGAAAGGAATTAAGCGGTGGCTTCTGCCGATCCTGCGGTTATTGCATGCCATGTCCTGAGGGTATTCAGATTCCTACTGCCGCAAGAATCGTTCTGCTCATGAACCGGGCCCCCTACCAGCAGTTTCTCACCGAGACCTTCAAGGCCCAGATGGACCTCGTCGAGGAATGCCAGGAATGCGGCCAGTGCAAGGAAAAATGCCCCTATGAGCTGGATACCCCGGAATTGTTGAGGCAGAATCTCAAGGGGTACCGGGAGTTGGTGAGGAAATATTCCGAGGGGTGAACCATGAATCCTGTATTTTCTCACCCCCGCAGGGCGCGGGGGTGAGAAAAGAAATCCTTACGAATTCAAAATCTTCTTCGCGCCTTCATCGTTGATTTCCGTGACCATGGGAATGCCGGTTTCCTGTGAGGTTTCCCGGTTTCCGGAGAAAATCTCCTGGCGGGTGATTTTGTCCAGAGAGAATTTACGCGCACCGGCCATGAGCTGCTGCAAACCGCAGGAGAGCTTGTCCGCCATGGTCCAGAAAGCGATGGCGCCGTAGGGGATGTTTTTCATCTCGTCCTTGCCCACCTTGTTCTGAACATCATTGTAATTGGCGAAGATTTCTTCCGCTGTGGCGCCGATGTCTGAAACGGTCTTGGGCAACTTGTCCCAGTTCCCGCTGAGTTTTTCTCTTCTGTCCGGATGCAGAACGCCCTCAATGTTGGATCCGAGGTAGCCGGGAATCATGATGGCCCGGCCCATGCAGACCAGTTTGGTGTAGGGGGCACCCAGTGCCAGGGCTTTGAAAATGCTGTCTTCCAGGGCAAAGCCGCCTGCAAAAGACATATCCACAACCCTCTGGCCTTTTGCAGCCAAAAGGCTTGCGTATTCATGGGCTTTGGAATGCAGGTAAATGGAGGGAACCCCCCAGCTCTGCATCATGTTCCAGGGGCTCATGCCGGTGCCGCCGCCGGACCCATCAATGGTCAGAAGATCCAGTTTGGCGTCTGTGGAGAATTTGATGGCCATGGCCAATTCTTCCATGCCATAGGAACCGGTCTTCAAGGAAATTCGTGCAAAGCCCAGGCTTCTTAAGTATTCCACGCTGCTCATGAAATCTTCCTGAACCTTGGCCACCGTATCCAGATTGGTTCCGCCAAGACGGCTGTGGCGAGCAAAGGAGCGGATGGCGCCTGCTTTAAAGGCTTCCTGCACGGACGGCAGGGAGGGATTGGGATCCACCACATAGCCTCTTTCCTTGAGGAAAATCGCATAGTCCAGGCTGGTGACTTGAATTTCACCCCCGATGTCTTTTGCACCCTGTCCCCATTTCAGCTCGATTACGCATTTGTTGCCGTATTTTTGAGCGACGAATTCCGCAACGCCGTTTCGAGTATCTTCCACATTCAACTGAACGATGATGGCGCCGTAACCATCATAATAACGGAGGTAGGTATTGATTCTGCGTTCCAGTTCAGGAGAGGATGCGATCTTGCCTTTTTTTTCAACCCCTTTGCCGATGATGGATTCACGGTCAACCCCTACGACGTTTTCACCGATGACCACGGGAATGCCCACCAAAGCACCACCGATGGCGAAGGAATCCCAGTATTTTGCAGCGATGAAGGTGGAGCCCAAAGCACCGGTCATCAGAGGAATGCGGGATTTGGTTTTCATTTCATTGCCGAATTCGACTTCCAGATTGACATTGGGGAAAATGCAGTCATCCGGATCATTGGAGAGGCCGGATTTGAGGCCGTAGGATCCATAGGCATAGCCCTGAATGCGAAGGGAGTTGTAGGAAACGCCCACATGGGTGGTGTTGTTGGCGCCTGCGGTGACCTTGCCGAAATCCCTGGGGTAAAGCAATTTGCGGCCTACCATGCCGGCCAACCAGGTCTCGCATTTTCCCTGGCAATCCGCCCGGCAAAGCGTACACAAACTGGATTCTGCGGGGTTCCCGCGATTCACGGTTCCTAAAGCGTCGTTGGATTTTTCAAATCTCATGGTTTTTTCTCCTTTTGATGGATTGATTATAAATAAAAAAAGGCGTCTTCCCTATTTTAGGGAACGACGCCTTTGTCTTTCTTGTTTTGAACCGTCTTCACACTTCTTTGTGTGAAACCGGATTATTTAAACTGGATTTATGTTGAGCAATATAAGCCATACTTACAAATCGTGTCAAGGCATTTTTCAGATTCCCGGGATCGTGTACAATTTTAAAGCCAGGGAAAAACTTGTTTCCACGGAGACTGGATGACGGAATTTGACCGAAGAGGATGTTGGTCCGGAATGGGTTGTTCCTGAACATGACAAGTGGTTTGGGTCATCTCTGCCGGTTACCCTGGAAAGCCGGCATAAGAAAAAGGATGGCTGTTTTTGAGGAGATTTGAGGTGATGGAAAACGGCTTCATGGTTTTCTCTCTTTGGCGTGATGAAAGAATATCCTTCCATCAATGCCATGATCTTCACAAAAACCTCTGATTTCCAGTTCAACCTGGTCCCAGTATGTGCTGTTTTTTCCGAAGATGGATTGATATTCTTTGAACAGCTCCGGATGTGCTTTTTTGATCCATCGATAGATGTTCTGTGCGGCCATCCAATACATATTGAGGTTTTCAAAAAGATACCTGTCCGCAAAGGGCTGCGTTTCAAGAACGATCTTCTTCCAATCCGTAACCATCGGCAGGATGGGGCCGATGAATACATAGGTTCTCAGCCCGGCCTTTTTCAGCTCTTTCAGAGCTTCAATCCTTTTTTGAACGATTGCCGTATGGGGTTCGATCTCTTTTCTCACCGCGTCATTCAAGGTGGTGATGGTTAGGCCCGTTTCGCAAACAGGGAATTGTTCAAGAAGGTCCAGGTCCCGAAGGATCAAATCCGATTTTGACTGGATGCCGATATGGGGGCCCAGAGGGATCAGCTTTTCGAGAATACGCCGGGTCAATGCGTACTTCTTTTCATGGGGCAGATAGGGGTCGGTCACGGAAGACAGGTATAGATGTTTGCCGAAATATTTATTGGTTTTTTCCGGGATCAAATCCGGGGCATTGATTTTAACATCGAGAAAGGTTCCCCATTCTTCTTCGTGGCCGGTGAAGCGTTTCATGAAACTCGCGTAGCAATAAATGCACGCATGGGTACACCCGATATAGGGATTGATCACATAATCCGCTTCCGGCAAATTGGATTTGGTGATGATGCTCTTGGCTTTGACTTCGCGTATGATCATTTTGTCAATTATTTACAACGTCATATATAGTAAAGGGTAAATTGGGTCAAAACTGTTGCCAATTACTTCCACAATATTCAGCGCGATAATTATGCATGACCAAAGTTCAAACGGATCTCCTTGCGGATCGATATTGAAGAATCATGATTACCGTGAGTAAAACAGCGATCAGGCCAAAAACCGAGGATATTACCAGGGGCCAGCCTCTGCCGTTCAACAGAAGCTGGACCACTGCATAAAACAAGGCCAGCAAGGAAGATACAGACCAAAGAATCCAGGCACTTAGGGAGATATCTTCACTGGATTTGGTTCGAAAAAGCTGGGCCCACTGGGGAAGAAATGCCGACAAGGACAGGAGGGGCACGATTAACTGACAAATATTTGCACTTGTGACAAGGATATCTGACGGCATTTCAATAAACTCCTGAATGATTTTCCATTTACAATTTTTTTGGAACCACATAGGCTTTTTTAAAATCGGATTTTACTTTAAGTTCATAACCGATATCCAGATACTGCGCTTTTGCCTCATCATAGGCGGGCCATTCCACAAGGCCTTTAACGCCGGGGTTTCCGGTGGCGGCAAACTGGGCCCACAATCTCATCATGTGATCGGCAACTACCTTGTCCTGCTCGTCCGCTCCGGGGTCCATTGGTTCGCAGCCACCGCCGGGGGCAAGGAAAAGGACGATTCTTGCCTTCAATCCATCGGGGATATTGCCGAAGACATAAGGCAATTCAAGACCATGGAAAGCCACACAGGGCTGATCCCGCCACTTGGGGGGAAGATGGCTGAACACGTAGGCGTATACGCTGGATGAAACCGATTTCATGAGGTTTGCCAGATTGGGGTCCCGATCGGTGATTGCGCTTTCTCCCTGATTGGAACCAATAATCAAAGGAACATTGCTTTGGCGCCCGGACTTGAAAATATCGTAAACAGAAGCCGGCAAAACCCGGTTGTCAATAACCAGGCTGTTTAACGTTAAATTAATGTCATCCGATGAACATGCCTGTACGATCTCTTCCCATGTCTTGGCCCGTAATTCAGTCGCAATATTTTCAGAGGTGTTGTCAATGCCAAGCTTGGCGGCAATTTTCTCGCCGATTTTTTCCGCATCGGAAAGTTTTACATTCCCATCCGGCATGGCGCTTCTCGACCCGCTTTCAATGATCGCCTTGTGGAAAAGCCCTGCAGCCAAAGGGGAGGTCATGAGGGAAACCACTTTGGTCCCTCCGCCGGATTCCCCGAAAATGGTGACGTTGCCGGGGTCTCCGCCAAAAGCCGCGATGTTGGCTTGCACCCATTTTAATGAGGCAATCAGGTCCAGGGTACCGTAATTTCCGGAATCTTTATGCTCGGATTCCTTTGAAAGCGCAGGATGCGCCATGTAACCCAAGGCCCCCAATCGGCTGTTCACGGTAATTACAATAACCCCCTTGCCGGGCAAGGCAGTGTTGCAGTAAACCTCCGAGTTTCCGGTATGGGTGGTCAGACCGCCGCCGTGGAAAAACACCATCACCGGAAGTTTGTCGTTCTTGCTTTTGGCGGGTGTAAGAAGGTTCAAATGAAGACAGTCTTCGCTGATTTTCCCCAACCCTCCGGCATCCACTTGAGGCGCGCGATCGGCCCATTCGGTGCAGGCCAAAACATCCGCCCGGGGATCAAGAGGTTGAGGCGCCTTCCATCTTAATTCTCCCACCGGCGGTTTTGCATAGGGGATCCCTTTATAGAAGTGAATATCTACGCTATTATCCACCACCAGTTTCCCGGACACTGGCCCGGTTGTTGTGGTTACAACATCAAAAGGGTTGGCACCCATGGCAGGGGAAGATATAAGAAGCATTGCAAAAACTACTGCCAAAAACATCACCTTCAAGTTTGAAAAATTGTTTCTTTTCATTTGGATCTCCTTTGGGTTGGGTTAGGCTTGATTGAGGGGCACGCAAGAGGATCTACGATTTACATGCCAAGAAGGGATGGAGGGGTATCGAAATAATATTTTATAATAATAAGTAGTTATTCAATTTTAGACGACATCGAAATAAACAAAAAGTGTCACAGGTTACAATAGTGTTCCAGGGGGAACTGTAACATATTACACATGATTCAAATGGAGTTTCAAAGGCTCCCCCTTTTTTTGCAAGAGGATTACAATTCATCCGAGATCAGGATGGCTTCGGCCACATGGCGCATGGATTTTCGGGAATCCATGCTGCGCTTCTGGATCCAGCGAAACGCTTCGTTGCCATCCATTTTGCGTCGCCGCATAAGAATCTCCTTTGCCCGCTCCACCAGTTTCCGGGTTTCAAGTTCTTCTTCGATCACCTTGGTTTTTACCATGAGTTCGGTATTGACAATGGCGATGGCAGCCTGATTGGCCACGGTGGTTGCAAGGTTGGCTTCGGCTTGGGTAAAATCGTGGGGTTCCGAGGTGAAGCAGTTTAGAACACCGATCACATTTTCGTTTTTCACCTGAAGGGGGACACTCAGCAGGGCCACCAACCCCAGCTTTCCGGCCATTTCCTTTTCCTTGAACCTATGGTCTTGAAGAACATCGGCTATGATCAGGGGCTGCTTGTGGGTGGCCACAAAGCCCACAACGCCTTCATTTAAATTAAGGGTTCGGTCGATGAGATAATCCGGGTCAATGGCCTGGGTGGCTTTCAACCTGATTTTGGGAGGGTTCACGGTCTCATCGATTAGCCATAGTGAACAGATCTCCACTCCGGTGACTTTTGCAGTCACCATGACGATGAGCTTTAAGATGTCTTCAAGATACAGGTCCGATGTAATGGCCCGGCTGATGTCCATCAGGCCTTTCAAATACCGGTCGTAATGTTCTGGCTGGATTTTTTCCATGGGTTTAGACTCTGGTTAACATATTGTAACTTTTAAATAAACCATAGTGGGCCCATAATCAAGCCTTTTTATCACCACCTTCCCGGCCTTGTTCCGTAAAGGAGGGAGGAAAGACCATCGCCAGACGATAGAAGTAGTGAACAGGCATGCCTGTTCACTACAAACATCAAACCTTGAGTAGATTAAGAACGATATTCGCCGCTTCCGTCACCGGGGTTCCCGGGCCGAAAATGGCGGAAACTCCTGCCTCCTGGAGGGCTTTAAAATCAGGCTTGGGAATGATGCCGCCCGCAATTACCAGGATATCTTCTCCTCCCCGGGCTTTCAATTCCTTGATCAGTTGGGGAAGGAGCACCTTATGTCCTGCCGTAAGCGTTGAAATCCCCACCACATGAACGTCATTTTCAATGGCGATTTTTGCCACTTCGTCCGGAGTCTGGAACATGGGGGCGATATCCACATCAAAGCCGAAATCCGCAAAGGCAGTGGCAATGACCTTGGCCCCCCGGTCATGGCCGTCCTGACCCATTTTTGCCACCAGGATTCTGGGCCTTCGTCCGTTTGCGGCCTCAAAAACCGCCGTTCTCTTTCTCAAGGCATCTATAATTTCCATATCCGCATATTCCGAAGCATAGGCCCCTGATATACAATGGGTGGTTGCCGTATATCGGCCAAAGATTTTTTCAACAGCATCGGAGATTTCTCCCACGGTGGCCCTGGCCCTGACGGCGGCGATGGAGGCTTCCAGAAGGTTGGCCCCGGATGATGCGGCTTGGGTCACGGCTTCCAAAGCCTTCCCCACTTCCCTTGCGTTCCGGTTGGCCCGGAGTTCCTTTAAGCGTTGAACCTGCTCATCCCGAACGCTTCCGGGAACCTCCAATATATCCATATCCATATCTTCTTCAAGAACATATTTGTTCACCCCCACAATGGTATCCAGCCCCTGATCAATCCGGGCCTGTTTCCGTGCCGCCGCTTCCTCGATGCGCATCTTGGGCATGCCGGATTCAATGGCCTTGGCCATGCCGCCCAAACCATCGATCTCTTCAATAATCTTGAGGGCCTGGTCGATAATGCCTTGGGTCAAGGATTCCACATAATAGGAACCCCCCATGGGGTCCACCACATGGCAAACCCTGGATTCTTCCTGAACAATGATCTGTGTGTTCCGGGCGATTCGGGCCGAAAAGTCTGTGGGCAGGCCGATGGCTTCATCAAAGGCATTGGTGTGCAGGGATTGGGTTCCCCCCAGTACAGCGGACATGCATTCCAAAGTGGTGCGGATGATGTTGTTGTAGGGGTCCTGCTTGGTGAGACTCCACCCCGAGGTCTGGCAATGGGTTCTCAAAACCTTGGAATTGGGATTTTTAGGATTGAATTCACTCACGATTTTGTGCCAGAGGGTTCGTGCGGCCCGGAGCATGGCGATATCCATGAAAAAATTCATGCCGATGCCGAAGAAAAAAGAAAGCCTGGGGGCAAAGGTATCAATGTCCAAACCGGAATGGAGCGCCGCCTTAATATACTCCTTGCCGTCGGCCAGGGTGAAGGCGGTTTGCAGCACGGAATCCGCCCCGGCTTCCATCATGTGATAACCGGAGATACTCACCGTGTTGAATTTGGGCATGTTCCGGGAGCAGTAGGCAATGATGTCGGAAACAATGCGCATGGAGGGTTCCGGCGGGTAAATATAGGTGTTTCGGGTGAGATATTCCTTCAGGATATCATTCTGGATGGTTCCGGTGAGCTGTTCCTGTTTCACGCCTTGTTCTTCCGCGGCCACGATATAACCGGCCAGAATGGGCAAAACCGCGCCGTTCATGGTCATGGACACGGACATTTGATCCAGGGGAATCCGGTCGAACAGAATTTTCATATCTTCCACGGAATCCACAGCCACACCGGCTTTTCCGATGTCTCCGGAGACCCTTGGGTGATCCGAATCATATCCACGGTGGGTCGCCAGATCAAAGGCCACGGACAGCCCTTTTTGGCCGGCAGCCAGGTTTTTCAGATAAAAGGCATTGGATTCCCTGGCCGTGGAAAAACCTGCATACTGCCGGATGGTCCATGGCTGCCCCGCATACATGGTGGCTTTGGGGCCCCTCACATAGGGCGGGAATCCCGGAAGGGTGTTCACATGGTCCATGCCTTCAATATCCTCAGCAGTATACATCGGCATCACGGAAATACCTTCCGGTGTTTCCCAATTCAATCCTTCCAAGGGTTTGCCCCTGAGTTCTTTTTGAGCAAGACTCACCCATTTTTCTTTTTCCGGATGTTCAGACATATATACCTCCATGAAGATTATCGTTTTATGATACTTGGCATTGGATTTCATGCATGGCGATTTGGATGGTCACGAAGGTCCAAATCGGGCGGACACATAGGTCCAAATCGGGCGGACACATAGGTCCAAATCGGGCGGACACATAGGTCCAAATCGGGCGGACACATAGGTCCAAATCGGGCGGACACATAGGTCCGCCCCTACTACTTGCCTTTCCAATTTGGTTTGCGTTTCTGGGCAAACGCCATGGGGCCTTCAAACACGTCTTCACTCTGGAACATCAGGGTCATCTGGTCATAATTGGCGTTCATGGCATCTTCAATATTGGCGTACTTCAGGCCCTGAACGGCCACTTGTTTGGTCGTGCGAATGGAAAGGGGCGCGCATTCCAGAATTTCATTGGCCCATTGTTTTGCTTTGGCCATGAGCTCCCCATGGGGCACCACCTCGTTGACAAAACCCAGTTGCAAGGCTTCGGGGGCAGCCACCCTTCGGGCGGTGAGCATCATGCCCATGGCTCTTTTCAATCCGATCTGACGGGGCAGGCGGTGCATGCCTCCGGCCAGGGCCGCAAGGCCCACTTTGGGTTCCGGAAGGGCGAAAATCGCTTTCTCCGAGGCAATGATGATGTCACAGGCCAGGGCGATTTCAAAGCCTCCGCCCATGGCCATACCGTTGACTGCCGCGATGACCGGCTTGACCATATTATATCTTGAAGTGAGTCCGGCAAAGCCTGACGCCGGCATGGACATATCTCCCCCGGAAGCCTGATATTTAAGGTCGTTTCCTGCACTGAAGGCGCGATCCCCGGTCCCGGTGATAATGGCGACCCATTGTTCCGGATCCGACTCAAAGTCGTTGAATATCGTTTCCAGCTCCATACTGGCTGGCGGATGCAATGCGTTCATGTTTTCCGGACGGTTGATGGTAATCACCGTAAGATGCCCTTCTTTCTCCACTTTTGCAAATTCACCCATGTCTGTTTCTCCTTGTTTTTTATAACGCCTCTTTGTTTAGAAGGCTTTGAATTTCATCTTTTGACAGGCCCCAATCCAGGAGCGCGGTTTCATTATGTTCGCCGGCAAGGGGAGGCGGTCCGGAAATTTCAGCAACCGTGCGGCTGAATCTCGGGGCCGGTGCCGGTTGTGAAACGCCATCCACTTCAATAAATGTGGACCGGGCGATATTATGGGGGTGTTGCAATGCTTCTTCCATGGAAAGCACAGGGGCGAAACACACGTCGCTTCCCTCCATGATTTTGCACCATTCCTCCCGGGTTTTGGTTTTGAAAATCCTTGTGATTTTTTCTTTCAGTTCCGGCCATTTTTCCCTGTTCTGCTGATAAGCGAAATCCGGATCATCTATTTTGGCAAGCTTCAACAGAAGCTGGTAAAACTGGGGCTCAATGGATCCGATGGAAATATACTTTCCATCGGCAGTTTCATAGGCATCATAGAAATGCGCGCCGGTATCCAGAAGGTTCACTCCCCGTTCATCCGTCCACATCCCCATGGTCTTCAACCCCCACATGAGGGTCATTAAGGAGGCCGCCCCGTCCACCATGGCCGCATCCACCACCTGGCCTTTGCCGGATTTTGCGGCCTCCAGGATTCCGCAAACCATGCCAAAAGCGAGAAACATGCCACCCCCCCCGAAATCTCCCACGAGATTCAAGGGCGGAACGGGCTTGCCTCCCGCGTGACCGATGGCATGCAACACCCCGGCAATGGAGATGTAATTGATATCATGCCCGGCGGCCAGGGCCAGGGGCCCATCCTGCCCCCATCCGGTCATCCGGCCAAAGACGATTTTGGGATTTCTTTTGAGGCAAACCTCCGGTCCCAGACCCAGTTTTTCCATGACCCCGGGTCGGAAGCCTTCCATGATGCCGTCGGCCTTTTCAACGAGCTTCAGAACCAGTTCCACAGCTTCGGGTTTTTTCAGGTCTACGGCAATGGATCGGCGGCTTCGGTTCAGAAGGTCCATTTTTCCCAATCCGGGATTTCCCTTCCGGTCCACCCGAATGATGTCAGCCCCCATGTCCGCAAGCATCATGGCGCAGAAAGGCCCGGGGCCGATCCCCGCGATTTCTATGATTTTGATTCCCTTTAATGGTCCCATATTCCATCTTCTCCTTGATCCCTACATGCATTCCTATGGTGCTCCGGCTTTAATATACTGGTCCCTCAGCAATCGTTTGATGAGCTTTCCCGTGGGAGTCCTGGGCAGTTCATTTATAAAATCAATGCTTTTCGGACATTTGTATTTGGCCAGGCGCTCATGGCAGAAGGCCATGAGTTCCGCTTCCAAAGCCGGACCGGCTTCCTCCGGGTCATGGAGCTCCACAACCGCCTTGACTTCCTCCCCGAAATCCGGATTGGGAAGGCCGAAAACCGCTAAATCCATGATCTTGGGATGCATGGCCAAAAGATTCTCCACTTCCTGGGGATAGATATTCACCCCGCCGGAGATGATCATATTGGCTTTCCGGTCCGTGAGGT
>VMSV01000247.1 GCA_013791935.1 Desulfobacteraceae bacterium
GCAAAAATCATGGGCGTGGATGTCCGCATCGGTGTGGAGTATTACGGCCGGTTTCGGGATAAATATGTTCAACTGATATGGGTGCCCAGGGGTTTTGCCGATGCCCAGGATTTTCTCTGCTTTCTTGCCGAGCCCCATGTCATGAAGATTATGGACCACGGAAGGGAGGTTTCCAATTTCCAGCAGCGGCATGTCATGGCCCTGCTTGAAAAGTTCAATTCCACCTACCGGCATCGAATAAAAGAAACTTTTGATCTCGCCCTATCCCCCATTGAAGAGACGGCTTTTTTGAAATTTGTGGGCATCGGCCAGAAATCAGTAGTGCATCTTTCGGAATATATTCAAAATCGCATGGTCGAGGCCCTTCAAGCCAAAACCAGGGAGCTTCGGGCTCAATACAAAACCTGTGATGAGAAAGCACGGGCGGAGATTAATGCCTGGATCGAGTCCATGAACAGCCTTTACATAGAAGATGAGGTGCAATCCTGGCTCCATCCGGAAAATAACCCGGAAATTTCCTACCCTGAATCGCCCAATGCGGATGAAAACCTTCCGGAGCTTCTCACCCTTTCCCCCGAGGACATGCTGGATCGCCTCACGGCACTAAGGTCCGGATACCGGATCACCCTGAACCTTTCCAACCTCAAAGTGGATGAGGTCCTTGAACTTCTCTATGTCTGTCAAGGAGCCATCACCCGGCTGGAGATTTTCAACCTCAAGGATTATACCTCCGGCAAAACGGATCATCTTCAAGCCATCAGCCTTCTTCAACAGGCCATCAATCATGGCAGCATCATTTCATTAAAACAGATTGTTCGGAATATTGTATCGGAGGTTGAAGCCTCGGACCACCCGGACAGGGAGGATCGGGTGGTAAAACTTACCTCCATTTTAAACGACCTTCCCACCCTGAAACTTAATTACCAGGAAACGCCTTTAAAGTCGCGTATTGGAAGCGACTCCACCGGGCGAACGTATAAATCCTACGGCATGGGTCTGGCCGTAAAGGAGACCCTGCCCCTGAACGCCCAGAGGGAAATCCACTGGCAGCGGGCTGATAACGTAAGAAAAGTACTGCCCCTGCGCTTGTCCGTTTATCCCACAAAGACTTACATCCCCTATGATAAGAATGCCCCCCTGCATCCCCTTTTGTACCGTTTTGCCCTTGTGGCTCCCTTCCTTCACTGGATCGGGTTCGAGCGACGGTTGCGCTGGGAGGTGGAGGCGGCTGCCACCCGAATGGATGAAAAGGGCAATGTGGTCACCCTGGGGGGGGTGCGCCAGCAGGAAAGAATTAAGTACTCCCTGGAAGATACCATTGTTGAAAACAAGAAACCCCGATTGGGTTGGAGATATTTAAACAGTCGACTTAAAAATGTTCTCAAGGTGGTTTTAGGATTTATCCCTGCCTTTGCAACCTTCTTCCTGACCAAAGACTACTGGGTTTTGGCGTATCTGGGCGCTTTCATCTGGTTCGGCATCACCGGTTTCCGGAATATCATCCAGTCGGTGATGGGAGGCGGGGGTTTTCGGCGCTCACCCCTGCTGAGATGGAACGATTACGTGAGTTGGGACCGGCTCACGGACTCCCTTCTGTTTACCGGGTTTTCCGTTCCTCTCCTGGATTATCTGGTCAAAACCCGTATTCTGGATCAGGAATTCGGGATTACGACGTCCACCAATGTGGTTTTGTTATATTCTTTCATGGCCCTTGCCAACGGGATTTACATCTTCACCCATAATGTTCTTCGAGGGTTGCCCAAAGCAGCCGCCTACGGAAATCTCTTCCGGAGCATTTTATCCATTCCCATTGCCATTGCCCTGAATGGGTTTCTGTCGGTGCTGCTTCCTGTTTTCGGCGTTTTGGATACCAACGGAGTCCTTCAGAAATGGGCGGCCGTCATCTCCAAGGCTGCGTCTGATTTTGTGGCCGGCATTATCGAGGGGCTGGCCGACCGATTTGCCAATATCCGACTGCGGATTCGAGATTACCGCCAGAAATTCACCTCAATACTCGATGTTTACACGGACTTGGAACTGCTTTACCCCCATATGCAGGCCTTTGCCGTTCTGGATGCTCCGGATACCCAAAAAACCAAAGCCAAGGCGGAAGCCACCGAGTTGGAGCATATTATCATGCTCCATGCCTTGGACCTTCTCTACTTCTGGATGTATCAGCCCAGAGCCCACACGGCCTTGACGCGATTCACCGAAACCCTTACGGAAGACGAGCGCCATATCCTGGTCAGTTCCCAGTTCACCCTTCAGCGACACCGGGAGATCAGCCAGCTTTTCATCGACGGAATTTTCGGCGATAATTTCCCCAAGCCCCTGTCCTTTTACCTTTCCCGGTATCCGGGTTATCTGGAAGCAATCAAGAAGATTGGGTTCAAAGAAGCTGATTAGAGCCACGGATGATGAACTTATTTAAATCCTATGAAAACTGCCGGCTGTGCCCCAGGCAGTGCGGCGTGGACCGTACCCGAAAAAACAGCCGGGGGTTTTGCGCGGAGAGCGACCGGTTGCGGGTGGGCTACATCGGTCCCCATTTCGGAGAAGAGCCCCCGATCTCCGGTACCCATGGCTCGGGCACGGTATTTCTCACCGGTTGTTCCCTGAAATGCGCCTTTTGCCAGAACCACCAGATCTCCCTGGAAGGGAGAGGAGAAAGCCTTTCCAGGGGAGAGTTTGTGACAAAACTGAAAGATCTCATTTTCCACCAGCAGGTTCACAATATCAATTTCGTCACTCCGGATCATTTTTTTCCCCACCTGTTCGAGACCATCGGAATCCTGAAAGAAATGGGGCTGGACACCCCCATGCTTTTCAACACTTCAGGATATCAGTCCCTGGAGATGTTGAAATATGCAGAAGGATTTGCGGATATTTATCTGCCGGATTTCAAATATGCTGATGAAAACCTTGCGGAGAGCCTTTCCCGTTGCGGGAATTACCCAATGGTGGCTCTTGCCGCTCTCACGGAGATGATCCGGCAGAAGGGTTTTCTGGATGTGTTTGAAACCGGGGAAGAGGTCAGCAAAAAAGGGGTTCTGGTGCGGCATTTGATTCTGCCGGGAA
>VMSV01000248.1 GCA_013791935.1 Desulfobacteraceae bacterium
AAAAAGGCGGTGGAAACCTTTACCGAACCGGTAATTCTGATCATGGGAGGCAGGGACAAGGGGGGATTTTTTGAAATATTGAAGGATTGTGTGGACCGTCATGTGAAAGCCCTGGTGGTCCTCGGGGAAGCGGCGGACATGATTTTCGGGGTTCTAAAGGATGTGGTTCCCGTCCTCCGGGCCTCCACCATGGAAGAGGCTGTGATGAAAGCCCGGGAAAAAGCCAAGTCCGGAGACATTGTTCTTCTCTCCCCTGGATGCGCGAGTTTTGATATGTTTGAAAATTACGCAAAGCGCGGGGAAGCGTTTGTGAAGGCTGTAACCGAATTGGAACAGCAAAGGGGTTAATGGAAAATATGCCTCCACGGAACACAGAATCGGTAATCAAATATGATGTGGCTCTGCTCTTCCCCGTGCTGTTTCTGGTGGGAATGGGCATTGTCATGGTTTACAGCGCAAGCTCGGCCCTGGCGCTTAAGAAATATGGGACCGATCTATTTTTTATTAAAAAACAAGCCATTTTTTCCATCGCCGGGTTCATGGCATTGATTCTTTTCATCCACCTGCCCTACCGGATTTACAAGGCCCTGGCCTACCCGATTTTGCTGGTTGCAGTTGGGCTTCTCATTCTGATCCACATTCCCGGCATCGGCCATTCCGCAGGGGGATCAAAAAGATGGATTCTTTTGGCCGGGGTTTCCTTTCAGCCCTCTGAATTTGCCAAGCTTGCCATGATTATTTTCATGGCCTATTCCCTGAACAAGAAAAAGGATCGGATGAAGGAGTTTTCCATAGGGTTCATGCCCCATATCCTGATGACGGGATTGCTATGCGGGCTGATCATTACCCAGCCGGATTTCGGAACGGTGGTGATTATCGGCTCCATCACCCTGGCGATGCTTTTTATTGGGGGTGCCAGGATCTCCCATCTGGCGGGCATGCTCCTGGTGGCTGTTCCAGTGGGAGGCCTCTTTATGACCACTGCTGATTACAGGGTGAGAAGGCTCATGAGTTTCTGGGATCCATGGAAATATCCCCTGGATGAGGGGTATCAGGTGGTGAATTCTCTCATGGCATTTGGAAACGGCGGGATTTGGGGACAAGGAATGGGGAAAGGGGTTCAGAAGTTGTTTTACCTGCCGGAGCCCCATACGGATTTTATCTTTTCCGTCATCGGCGAAGAATTGGGGTTGGTGGGTGTTTTGTTTATTCTCGTGCTGTATTCCTGGATTTTCTGGAGGGGCCTCATGATCTCCCTTCGAACAGAGGATACTTTTGGCTCCCTGCTGGCAGCCGGAATCACCATCGCCCTGGGCCTTCAGGTCTTTGTGAACATGGGCGTAGCCTTGGGGCTTTTGCCCACAAAGGGATTGACCCTTCCGTTTCTAAGTTACGGGGGAACTTCTCTGATTTTCAGCATGGTGTCCGTGGGCATCCTAATGAATATCAGCTCAGGCATCCAAGCGATTCGTCCAGCCAGGAGTTCGTCCGGAAGAATGAGGGTAAAATTAAGCCATGAATTATCATCCTAAAGTAGAACCGACCCAAGGGCTAAGAATCGTGATCACCGGTGGGGTCACAGGAGGGCATCTGTTTCCCGGTGTTGCCCTGGCTGAAGAGTTTACCTCCCGGGATTCCCGTAACCGGGTTCAATTCATGAGTATTGGCAATGAGCTTGAAAAAAAAGTTCTGGAGAAAAAGGGTTTTGAACTGATTCCCGTAAGGGTTCAGGGGATCAAAGGCCGAGGGATTGTGAACCTCATAAAGTCAGTTTTCAAACTACCTTCGGGCTTATGGCGGGCGGTGCAAAGCCTTCGAAATTTCAACCCTCACCTGGTGATAAGCATGGGAAGTTATGCTGCGGGTCCGGCCACTTTGGGCGCATGGCTCCTGGGCAAGAAAACCGTTCTCTGTGAACAGAATATTCTTCCGGGAGTGACCCAGCGGTTACTGTCTCTGTTCGCCGAGCGGATCTATGTGTCCTTTGAGGAAACCGGAAAGAAATTCAGCTCTGCAAAGGTGAGATGCCTGGGAAACCCCGTGCGTTCGGAAATTCTGGCGGCTCTCTCCAAGCAAGAGCCGTTCAATCCGGAAAAGGATTCCGGGGCAAAGCCCTTTTCCCTGCTGATTGTGGGGGGAAGCCAGGGGGCCCACAGCATCAATATGACGATGATCGAGGCCCTGGGATGTCTGGAAGATAAAAAACGATTCAGGTTTGTGCACCAAACCGGGGTTCAGGATGAGGTTCTGGTGAGGCACGCCTATGAGGTCTATGGTACGGAGGCCACGGTCGCACCTTTTTTTGAGGATATGGGGAACTTATACCATGAAGCGGATCTGGTGATCTGCCGGTCCGGGGCTACCACCGTTGCGGAACTTACCGCCCTGGGAAAACCGGCCCTGTTCATTCCCTTCCCCCATGCAGCGGATGATCACCAGGTATTAAACGCAAGATCCCTGGTTGTGGCCAGGGCTGCGGACATGATTTTCGAAGAGGAATTGACCGGCCAACTCCTGGCTGAAAAAATCCAATACTATGCTGCAAATCGGATTCTTCTATTTCAAATGGCGGAGAAATCAAAGCTTTCAGGCCATCCGGATGCGGCCAAAAATATTGTTGAAGATTGTTGTGAATTATTGGGGGGAAGCCAGATGGTTTTTTCAGGCTCCCTGAACTCGGTTGTTCCGTTTTAAGCAATGTAACAGAGCCTATTCATGTATCGGAAAAAAAAATATCATATTCATTTTGTCGGCATCGGCGGCATCGGTATGAGTGGAATAGCCGAGCTTTTGCTGAATCTGGGTTACAAGGTATCCGGCTCGGATATCAGGGAAACCGACATCACAAAAAACCTGATTCGCCTCGGAGGTGTCATTTACAAGGGCCATGATGTCAGTCACATTGAGGGGGCCGATGTGGTGGTGATATCTTCCATCATTCGGACCGGCAATCCGGAAGTGCTGGCCGCAAAAAAAGCCTCCATTCCGGTGATTCCCAGGGCGGAGATGCTGGCGGAACTCATGAGGCTCAAATACAGCGTGGCCATATCCGGAGCCCACGGGAAAACCACCACCACCTCCCTGGTGGCGGCGGTGCTGGCTGAAGGCGGGCTTGACCCCACCGTGGTTATTGGCGGAAAACTCAAAAGCATCAACACAAACGCGGTTCTTGGTCAGGGGGAATTTATCGTGGCCGAGGCGGATGAAAGCGACGGATCTTTTCTCAAATACTCGCCCACCATTGCCGTGGTGACCAATATCGACCGGGAGCACTTGGACTTTTACAAGGATATGGAGGACATCAAGTCCACTTTTCTTCAATTTCTGGATCGGGTGCCCTTTTACGGTTTGTCCGTGCTTTGCCTGGACAATGAACCCATTCAGGATATTCTTCCCCGGATAACCAAGCGGTACACCACCTATGGCCTCACCAGCCAGGCCGATTTCATGGCGAAAAAGATCACTTTTACCGGGCTTCAAAGCCAGTTTGAAGTCCATGGTCATGGTCAACTGTTGGGGGAGATCGCCCTGAACCTGCCGGGGCTTCACAATATCTATAACTCCCTGGCGAGCATTGCCGTGGGGTTGGAACTGGAGATTTCCTTTGATGTGATCAAACATGCCCTGGAGAATCTTCAAGGGGTTCAAAGACGAATGGAGATGAAGGGGGAGACCCATGGCGTTATGGTCATTGATGACTACGGCCATCACCCCACGGAAATTAAGTCCACTTTAAAAGCCCTGGGAGACTGCTGGCCCGAGCGGAGAAAAGTGGTGGTGTTTCAGCCCCATCGATATAGCAGAACCCTGGCGCTTTTTGATGAATTCGCCACAGCGTTCTATCAATCCGACCTTCTGCTGGTTCTGCCGATTTATGCAGCCGGGGAGGATGAGATTGAGGGCGTGGATGCAGAAAAACTCTGCGAAGCCATTCAGGCCCATGGGCATAAGGAAGTTGCGTATGTGAAGGGTCAGGCGTCTGCTGTGGAATATCTGGGGGAGGTATTATCGGAAAAAGATGTTTTGCTCACCCTTGGAGCAGGAGATGTTTGGAAGGTGGGAGAGGCTGTTTTGGAGAAGAAGTGAGGTCGGTGCATGGGGATTTCAAGTGAAAACAGAATCTGGTTACGTCGACTCTTCGGGGAAGGGGTGTGGTTTGATGAGCCCATGCACCGGCACACCTCCTTTCACATCGGCGGTCCGGCGGATGCCCTGGTGATGCCCCATGACAGCACTTCTTTGAGGGAGCTGGTGGAAGGGTGCGGAACAAAAGGGATTCCCTATTTCATTCTGGGCAAGGGAACGAATCTTCTGGTTAAAGACAAGGGAATCCGGGGCATCGTGATTTTGCTGAAAAAATGTTTAAACAAAATCACGGTTTCGGAAATCCCGGGAGGAGCCTGTCGAGTGTCCGCCATGGCCGGGGTGAATCTTCAGCGCCTCTGCAGATTTGCCATAAAAAAAGGCCTGGCCGGATTGAATTTTGCCATGGGAATTCCGGGGAGCGTGGGTGGGGCGATCGCCATGAACGCCGGTACGGCGGACGGGGCCATGGGGGATGTATTGGAATCCCTGGATGTGCTTTTTCCTTCGGGAAAAAACGAAAGGCTTTTGAGGGATAGGTTGTTCTTTTCCTATCGCCATTTCTCCATTCAGAGCGAAGTCAAAGCCGTTGAAAAGGCAAAGCCGGTGATCCTTGAAGGACACTTTCTTCTGACGTCTTCGGATTCAGAGCTTTTGAAGGAGGATGCGGAAAAAAAGATGAAACAGAGAAAGGCGACCCAGCCCATGGATCAACACAGCCCGGGTTGCGTATTTAAGAATCCCGAACCCGGTTTATCCGCAGGCAAACTCATTGATGAGGCGGGTTTAAAGGGTTTCAGGATCGGAGACGCTGAAATTTCGACCCGTCACGGGAATTATATCATCAACCGGGGATCGGCCAAAGCAGCAGACGTTCTGGAATTGATGCAAAAAATTGAGGATAAGGTCTATGAACAGCACCGGGTTAAACTTGAACCGGAAATCATCTTCGCGGGGGAATAACACGCAAAGCGTGTATCGCCAGCGCAGGGCCAGAAGGAAAAAGATAGACTTTTTCCAATATGCCCTCATGGGGTTCAAGGCCCTTTCCGGATTTCTTGCGACCCTTTGTCTGTGTGTTGCGGCAATTTATTTCTTCAGTTTCATCACCCAATGGGATTATCTCAAGGCTGAGAAGATTGAAGTCAAAGGCATCCAAAAACTTACCAGGGCGGAGGTCCTGAAACAGGCGGGTTTGTCGGATGGCGTGAATATCCTGGCAGTGAATATTGCTTCGATTCAAAAACGGCTTTCTGTTCATCCCGACATTTATCAGTCGGAAGTTCGTAGAACGTTTCCAGGGGCGCTGACCCTGGTGGTTGAGGAGCAAAGGCCCCTTGCAGTGGTGGATTTGGGAGAAAGATACCTCATGAATATCCATGGGAAATTATATAAGAAATGGAAGGGGGACGTTCCGGAGGATCTCCCCCTGGTCCTGGGGTTGGATTTTCCGGATTTCGAGAATCAGCAGGATTTGGATAATCCAAGTGGAGCGGTCCTGAGCCTCCTGCGATCCCGGAGGGGGTTTCTGGAAAAAACCGGAATGGAGCTGCTGCAGACCATTCATGTGGATCGGCTCCTGGGAATCACTCTGAATTTTGACCGGACCTGTGTGCTGAAGTTGGGGTACGGAGACTACGACGAAAAATGGGCGCGATTGGATAAGGTTTTGAATTTCGTAAAAAAAGAATATGAGTTCAAAGCCTTTGACGCCATTGACCTGAGCAATGCAAGCCGCGTGGTTCTTAAGCCGGCCAAGCAGGACGAAAAGATGCAAAAAGAGGAGGAGGTTTAAGGTGGCAGGGCAGGGGAATATCATAGTTGGATTGGATGTGGGAACCACAAAAATATGCGCCATCGTGGGGGAGGTATCGGGGGATGAAGTCAATATCATCGGCATGGGAACCTATCCGTCCATAGGGTTGCGAAAAGGGGTGGTGGTGAATATCGAATCCACGGTGGATTCCATTAAAAAGGCGGTGGAAGAAGCGGAAATCATGGCCGGGTGCGAAATATCCCAGGTGTATGCGGGGATCGCCGGGGGGCACATCACCGGATTCAACAGCAAGGGGATCGTGGGGATCAAGGGACCGGAAATCACCCAGAATGATGTGGACAGGGTCATAGACGCCGCAAGGGCCGTGGCCATTCCCATGGATCGGGAAGTGATTCATGTTTTGCCCCAGGAGTACACCGTGGACGGCCAGACCGGGATTCAAAATCCCATCGGCATGTCCGGAGTAAGGCTGGAGGCGAAAATCCATATTGTTACAGGGGCAGTGGCCTCGGCCCATAACATTGTCAAATGCGCCAACCGTTCCGGACTGGATGTTTGCGATATCGTGCTGGAATCCCTGGCCTCCGGGGAGGCTGTCCTGACCGAAGAGGAAAGGGAACTGGGGGCCGGATTGATCGATCTCGGTGGAGGAACCACGGATTTGGCCATTTTTTCAAGGAACAATATTCGTCATACCTTTGTTCTGGCCCTGGGGGGCAATAACCTCACCAATGATATCGCAGTGGGGCTTCGAGCGCCTTTGGCCGAAGCTGAGAAAATCAAAAAAAAATACGGAACGTGCCTTTCAAGAAACATCAGCGCGGATGAAACCATCGAAGTGCCGGGCATGGGCGGGCGTGAAACCAAGAAACTTCCAAGACAGATTCTAGGGGAGATTCTGGAGCCCAGAATGGATGAAATCTTCAAGCTGATCAATCGGGAAATCCATGAGGCGGAAATGCAGAATTTCATCGCTTCGGGCATCGTGATTACCGGGGGTACGGCTCTTTTGGAAGGGGCTGTCGAAATCGCGGAATCGATTTTCAATGTGCCCACCCGACTTGGAAAACCCAGAAATATCACCGGCCTGGTGGATGTGGTGAACAACCCCATGTTTGCCACCGGTGTGGGTCTGGTGCTTTATGGAGCGAAAAACCAGCCCTTGAAGAAGTTCAGAATCCGGGACAAAAATATATTCAATCGACTGATTTTAAGAATGAAGAAATGGTTTAAGGACGTTGTATAGTTTTCTTATTATTAACGGGGTAGATTTTAAGAAGGGGGGAGGACAATATGTTTGAACTGGTGGACAGTGAAAAAGCGGCGAAGATCATGGTCATTGGTGTGGGTGGGGCCGGAGGCAATGCGATCAACAATATGATTGACTCGGACCTCCGGGGCGTGAAATTCATCGTTGCGAACACAGACGCCCAGGCCCTTGAGATTTCCAAAGCTCAGGTTAAGGTGCAACTGGGACAAAAACTGACCCAGGGCCTTGGCGCGGGGGCCAACCCCCATATCGGAAGGGAGGCGGCCAGGGAAAATGAAGAAATGATCCGCGCGGCGCTGGAAGGCAGTCATATGGTGTTTATTACGGCTGGATTCGGCGGTGGTACCGGCACGGGCGCAGCACCAGTGATCGCCGACATCTGCAAGGATCTCGGGGTTCTCACCGTGGCAGTGGTCTCGAAACCATTTTCCTTTGAAGGCAAAAAACGTATGAAAATGGCTGAAGACGGACTGGCGGAATTAAGGGAAAGGGCAGACACCGTGATTACCATTCCCAATGATCGTTTAAGGGGCCTTGCCTGCAAAAACGCTCGAATGGTGGACATGTTCAGAAGAGCGGATGAAATCCTGCTCCATTCCGTAAAAGGGATCACGGATCTCATCATGATTCCCGGCCTGATCAACCTGGATTTCGCCGATGTGAAAACCACCATGTCCAAGGCGGGTCTTGCCATCATGGGAATCGGAATCGGAACCGGAGAGAATCGGGCCGTTGAGGCTGCGGAAAGAGCCATCTCCCACCCGCTCCTGGAAGATATTTCCATTTCCGGAGCCAAAGGCGTGTTGATCAATATTACCAGCACCAGCGATATCACCATGGATGAAATGACCGAGGCTTCGGAGCGGATTTTCAACGAAGTGGGTGATGATGCGGATATCATCTGGGGCACGGCTCTGGATGAAACCCTGGGTGACGAAATGCGGGTGACGGTGATTGCCACAGGTATCGGCGGGGATGTGAGAAGCAAAAAGAAAAGGAACGAAGACAATACTTTCGGCGGGAAGGTCCGGGACATTACCCCGGATGACATGAAATCCGCCGTGGATTATGACGAGCCCACATTTATTCGGCAGAAAGAGGCTGTGGGGGAGTCGCACGGGGCCACCTACAGGGGATACCGCGGCCTGGTGATAGACAATAACGATCTGGACATCCCCACCTTCCTGCGAAGGAAGGCCGATTGATATTGACAAGGCTTTCTGAAGGCTCAGGGGAAAGGGGTTGACCGGATTCGTAAGGACAACTTTCATCCATGGCGCATTCTGAACGGGATCATAAAAAAGGGCCGGGGTCCGAGACCGGTGTGATTCGGAAGGACCATCGAAACCGAATTCGGGTGGCCCTGGTTTATCCAAACACCTATTCCGTGGGAATGGCCAATCTTGGCTTTCAGACCGTGTACCGGCTTTTGAATGAAATGGACGGGGTGGTTTGCGAAAGGGCCTTCCTCCCCCAGCAAAGCCCTGAATCCAAATCACCCGTCCCCATCAAAACCCTGGAGAGCCGAAGGTTCCTTGGGGATTTTGATGTGGTGGCGTTCTCCATTTCTTTTGAAAATGATTATTCGAACCTTCTAACGATTCTTGAAAACGCAGGAATTCCCTTAAGGGCAGGGGAAAGGAATTCACATCATCCTCTGATCATGGCAGGCGGGGTGGCCTGTTTTTTGAATCCGGAGCCTCTTGCGGATTTCGTGGATGTTTTTTTCATCGGTGAATCAGAGCCCGCTCTTCATAAGATCTTTGAGATTTTCGATCCTTGTAAGGACCATCAGGTCAACGCCTTGAACCTGGCCCGGAGTGTTCCGGGCATTTACGCGCCTTGCTTTTATTCGGTGAGCTATTCTTCTTCCGGCCGGATTCAATCCTTTGTCCCCACAGAGGACGTTCCTTCGGTCATCCAAAGGGTTTTCGCCAGCGACCTCAAAACTATTTCCACAACCAGCACAATTTTAACTCCGGATGCGGAATTCGGAAGGACTTTTCTCATTGAAACCGGCAGAGGGTGTCCCCACGGCTGCCGGTTCTGCAGCGCAGGCTATATCTATCGTCCCCCTCGCTTCCGCAGCCTTTCACAATTGATTGCCTCGATTGAGGAAGGTGCGACAAAAACGCCCAGAATCGGATTGGTTGGGGCTGCCGTAACCGACCTGCCTTGCCTGGAATCCCTTTGTGACGTCATTCAAAAGGCCAAACTTGACGTCTCCTTCAGCTCTCTCCGGGCCGATCGACTCACGGATGCGGTGGTTTCCCTTTTGGCCTTGAGCCATGTGAAAACAGCCACTCTGGCGCCGGATGCCGGCTCGGAAAGAATGAGAAGGGTCATTAAAAAAGGAATTCAAGAGGAAGATATTCTTTCCGCCGCAGAGAGGCTGGTATTGGCCAATATTCCCAATCTGAAGCTCTATTTCATGATCGGACTTCCCACGGAAACCCGGGAGGATGTTCTTGCCATTGTGGATTTGTGCGTGAAAATCAAGCAGGTTTTTCTTTCGGCCAGCAGAATCGCAAAGCGCATCGGCACCATCACAGTGAGTGTGAACTCTTTTGTACCCAAGCCCTTCACTCCTTTTCAGTGGGTGGCAATGGATCCGGTAAAAACCCTTCAAAAAAAACTTAAAATCATTCAGGAGGGGTTGAGAGCGGTTCCCAATGTCCGGGTGAACGCGGAAAATCCAAAGCACACGCTTTTCCAGGGGATTCTTTCCAGAGGAGATCGAAGAACGGGAGAGCTTTTGCTGCGACTCCATAAAAACCACGGCAACTGGCCTGAAACCCTACGGGAAAGTTTGGATCATCCTGAGGAATATGCTTTAAGGAAAAGGCCCCTGGATGAAATCCTTCCCTGGTCTTTTATCGACCATGGGTTCGAGACGGGGTTGCTGGTCAGGGAATATGAGAGAGCCCTTGCTGAAATCTAAAAATAAAAGGCAAGCTCCAGCCCTCCGGCTATCGTGATATTTGTAGGTTCGCGGTAATCGCCATAGGACCCGTCGGCCGATTTTACCAGGATTCGGCTGCCCTCATATTTCAGCTCATCCGAATCGGATTCTTTCACCATCCAGAGATCCACAAAGGGTTTCACGGAAAGATCAATGCCCATCCACCGGCAGTGATAAAATCCTGCGACTCGGGCTCCGGCCCCCAAGGCTTGATCAAAGTCAAGGTCGTTGTATTTTTCCGAGGCGTCGGAAAGCTTTGCCCGGGTGGACCCGTGAAGAAGAAGGTCTATTTCTCCGGAGAAACCCCATGCCTGTTTTTCGGATATTTTTTTGTGAAATTCCAAAACCACGGGAAGGTAAATGCTGGTGGTGTTTCTTTCGTAATCAAAAGGAACCTCCTTGTTTTCAGGATTTTCCAGATAACGAAAGCCCAGGCCGATGAAGGGTCTGATTTCAAATCCGTTTTTTAAAAAAGAGGACCCCATTAAAAAAGTTGAATCCGAATACCAAAGGCTGGAAGCATAGCTCACGGAATGGGTTTGGCTTGGGGCCGCGGTGGCGGATGCCCCTTCGACAATATGGGAATTCAGACTGCCGTCGTACTTGAGGTTGCCGGACATGAGCTCGGTACGTATTCGAAAGAGGACGCCTGAAAAGGAAGATTCGTAGGCCCCCCGAACGCCTGAAACAACGCCGGAATAGGAAATCCCGGCATCGGGTTCGCCGTAATAAAAATAACCTCCCCGTACGGAAACATCCATGTCCCCGGCAAAGGCACTGCCCCAAGTGATTAAGATTAAAATCGCGCAAACCGATCCAAATTTAAGCAAACCGTTCATTGTTTCCATTCTCCTTGTTTCCCATAATGTATGGCAATTGCTGTGCCAATTCCTGCAATGTGAAATAATTATAATATAAACGGGAAGTTAATCAGGTCATGAGAGGAAGGCTAAGGGCGTGATAGGGAAAAAAGAGTGAGGCGAGTGGGGTTCAAATTCCACAATGGGAAATAAAGTTCCCAGTCAATTTCGAGGACAGGGTGGAAAGAAATGGGACTTTCCCGGGAAAAGAATCCGAATGGCTGAAGGCAGGCTTCGCTACTAATGGAAGTCATAAAAAATGCCTTGAAAGTTTTAAAACGGTATGGTACTCGCCACTTTGATTTTATACGTGCCCGTCAATCAGATAACGCGTTGAAAGGAATAGTGATAAAATGGATTTAAAGAAGGAACTGCGGGTAGCTTACATCATGGCTGCTGTTCTGCTCATCGTGGGAGTGGCAAGCTATGCAGCCGTTTGTGCAAAGGTGCCGGACAAAGAACCCATTCGCCTGATGTTTAAAACCGATGCAGGGAAGGTGCTGTTTCAGCACAAGCTTCATACCGCGGCCTCGGGCTACGGGGTTTCCTGCAATGATTGTCATCATCACCCTGAAGACGATGAGTCGGCGCTCCGGGCCTGCACAGACTGCCATGGCAAGGAAGAGGGCATGGGCGAGGCCGAGTTAAAAACCTGCACCGAATGTCATGAAGCCGATGAGATTGAAGATACCGATATGATGAAAAAAGCCGATGCTTTCCATAAACAGTGCATTGACTGTCATAAGGATTTTGAAAAAGGTCCGGTGGAATGCGCGGGTTGTCATGTTATGTAGTTCCCGAAAAAGCCATACGATCCCTTTTAAATGAAAGCGGAATAAAGGTAGAATTATGATAAAAAGACCATTCATCTGTCTTACAAAACCTCGAATTCAATACGAACTGATGGGGGCAAAAGCCGAAAAACCCAAGGAGATTCCTGTGCCGAAAACGGTCACTTTGCTCCTGGACAGCCCCATGACCCGGAAGGACACCTTGGCCAAGCCAGGAGACAGCGTAAAAACGGGTCAGAAAATCATGATCTCGGAAAATGCCGGAGCGTATGTCATTTCTTCGGCGACGGGAAAAATCACAGGCATTGCTCCCTATTACGGAGATTACGGCAAATCCTTCACTGCGGTGACCATCGCCGTGTCCAAGAATGAGGAGATGGATGGGGCTTTTGCTGCCGTGAAGGAAGCTGTCTCCATGGGCGCTCTTTCCAATTATCTTTCCTTTTCTCCAGGTTCCCCCAACTTCGAATGCTTTTCCAATTCCGAAAATCCAATCAAGACGATTGTGATTTACGGGGGCAACACGGATCTGCTCATTGCCACCAATCAATACATCATCCACGCCCGGATGGAGGATATCATTCAAGGGATTGATGTTCTGAAGAAAGCCACAGGCGTGGAAAAGGTGGTCATCGCGGTTCCCCGGGACCTGATCCCGGGATTCGGCCATACGGGTGCGGAAGCAAAAGGCGTGGATATCGCCTATCCTTCGGCCATGCCGAAAGTCATCATGGAAAAAGTTCTCCACATGCCCGTGCCGGCAGGAAAAACCTGCGAAGACCTTGGGGTGACCTTCATGAGCGCCGAAGCCGTGGCCTCCCTTGGCAAGGCTTTTACATCCGGTCATATTCCTGTTGAAAAAATACTCACCTTGGTAGAAAAAGACGGCACCAAAAACCTGGTTTCAGCGCGAATGGGAACCCCCGTGGGGGATATCCTAAAGGCCTTTAAGGTAACGCTTCAGGAAAAGGACCGGTTGATCGTCGGCGGTCCGCTCACGGGCTCCTGTATTTATTCCGAAGATCACCCGGTCACGCCGGACATGGACTCCATTATGGTTCAGGACGCAGCCGACGTTTCCCTGGTTTCAGACTACCCCTGTGTGAATTGCGGGGAGTGTGTCAAAATCTGCCCGGCAAAAATCCAGGTCCATATGTTGGTCAGGCTTCTGGAGGCAGGGCTCTATCAACAAGCCGTTGATGAATATGATCTGAATTGCTGCATAGACTGTGGTTTATGCAGCTTTGTATGTGTTTCGAAGATTCCGGTGTTTCAATACATAAAACTGGCAAAATATGAGCTTGACCGGATCAATGCAGCGGAGGCAACGAAATGAGTAGCGATAAAAAGTTCATAGTATCCCATGCGCCCTTCTGGCATGACGGGAGTTCCATTTCGGAAAGAAGTTACCATACCATGCTGGCGGCACTTCCGGCCGTTCTGTTCGGTATTTACCAATACGGCATTGCAGCCTTGGCGGTTGTGAGCTTTTCCATTGCAACAGCCATCATCTGGGAGTTTTTAATCAATAAGATCACCCATAGGCCCAACACCATCGGTGATGGACATGCAGCCCTGATGGGAATGATCTTTGCCATGCTTTTACCGGTTGGAACACCCTGGTGGATCGTTCTCACCGGTACCTTTATTCTGGTAGTCATCGGGAAGTATATTTTCGGCGGTATCGGAAGCTACGCATTTAACCCCATGGTGCTCGCCCTTTCCATTCTCATGATTTCATGGAAAAGCTATTTTGATTTTGACGGGGCACTTGCAACCTTCAACGTGGATTTTTTGGCCATCTATCCCCTGGGAGCCGCAAAACACTTCGGTTCCGCCTCCATTGAATCTTTAAGTCCCCTTGGGTTGCTCATGGGTCAACAGATCGGAGCCTTGGGTTCCACCTTCGGGCTGGGCCTGATTCTTGGTGGACTGTATCTGATTCTAAGAGGATTCGTTCGATGGGAAATCCCCTTGTCTTTTCTGGCGGGTATTTTTGTTACGGCAATGATTTTCAACCTATCGGATTCCACCCGGTTTGCCGGGCCGCTATTTCACCTCCTCACAGGCTATACCCTCATCGCCGCATTTTTTCTGGCCACGGAAGATGCTTCTTCTCCGGTGAATTCAATCCCCATGCTGATTTATGGTGCCGGAACCGGTGTGATGACCATCTTGATCCGTAACATCGGCGCCCATGTGGAAGGCGTTTTATATGCCATTTTAATTATGAATCTTATTGCGCCGCTTTTGGATAAAATCAGACCCAAAGCAATAGGGAAGGTTGCCTAATATGAAAGATATGATCAAAATGGTGTTGGTATTGACACTTCTGAGCTGCGTTTCAGGCGGGCTCCTGGCTTTTGTTCGAATTGGAACCAAGGAACGAATTGAAAAGCAAGAGCTTGAATTTGTAAAAGGCCCCGCGATCCGTGACATATTGACCGGTGCCTCCAACAACCCCCTTGAAGACCGTTTCAAGCTCATGGACGGAGAGGTTGAAAGAAGCTTTTTTGTGGGGGTTTTCGAAGGGAAACCCAACCGCATCGCCTTTGAAAGCGCAGGAAAAGGCGGGTATGGCGGAGATGTCGGGCTCATGGTAGGAGTCGACATTGAGAAAAGCAGTCTGATCGGCGTTGGGGTTACCACCCACTCTGAAACCCCCGGGATGGGGGCAAAAGCCCAGAGCGACCCTTCTTTTGTCGCTCAGTTTAAAGGGCTTGGAGTGGATAAGCCGGTGGCTGTTTCCAAGGACGGAGGAAGCATCAACGCCATCAGCGGAGCCACCATCACTTCCAGGGCCGTATGCAGTGGAACCAGCGACGCTCTGTCGATTTATACAAGGCTCAAACCCCAACTACTTGAAAAATCAAAGGCATTTGAAAAATAGGGAGATCAGCATGGCAAAGTCAATCACTCAGGAATTTGTTAAAGGATTATGGGCCGAGGTCCCGCCGTTCAGACTGGTGTTGGGATTATGCCCCACCCTGGCGGTCACCAAATCCGTTGAAAGCGGGTTGGGGATGGGGCTTGCCACCACCTTCGTGCTGGTATGCTCAAATCTGCTGGTTTCCATGTTGCGGAGCGTGATTCCGGCCAAGGTCAGAATCGCCTGCTTTATTATCATCATCGCTACTTTTGTTACCGTGGTGCAGTTTCTGGCCCAGGCCTACGCCTACCCGCTTTACAAAATGCTTGGGATGTTCATTCCTCTCATCGTGGTAAACTGCATCGTCCTTGGACGTTCTGAAGCCTTTGCCTTTAAAAATCCGATCCTTCCGTCCTTGGCAGACGGGTTGGGGATGGGCATAGGGTATACCATCGCTCTCGGGGTATTGGCCGGAGTCAGAGAACTTCTGGGGGCCGGGTCTTTAACCATATGGGGCAACCTTAAATTTGTGGAAGTTTTCGGCGCGTCCTTTCAACCCTTTTCATTCATGATTGAAGCACCGGGCGCGTTCATGGGCCTGGGTTTAATGTTATGCCTTATGAACATGATGGGCAAGAAATAGGAGAAGATCAATGGGCGAATATATCATCCTTGCCATAAGCTGTATCCTGGTGAATAACATCCTGCTGGCCCAGTATCTCGGGAACTGCCCCTTTTTCGGCACCTCCAAGAAGATGGATACTGCGGTGGGTATGGCCATGGCGGTTGTTTTTGTGTTGGTCCTGGCCGGTGTGATGACCTGGTTGGTGGACACCTATATTTTGAAAGCCTACGGGCTCGAATATCTGCAAACCATCTCCTTTATTCTGGTGATCGCGTCCCTGGTGCAGTTTGTTGAAATGTTTTTGAAAAAGAGTATTCCGGCCCTGTATGCCGGGCTGGGCATTTTCCTGCCGCTGATCACCACCAACTGTGCGGTGATGGGCGTTTGCTTGATCAATATCAATGAGGGATACTCCTTCATGGAAATGCTTGTGGCCTCCTTCAGCTATGCGGTGGGCTTCGGGCTTGCTCTGGTTCTCTTTGCCGGGGTCCGGGAAAAGATACTGCTGGCCAGGGTTCCCAAGCCGCTTCTGGATACTTCCATTGCGCTGGTGACTGCGGGAATTCTTTCTTTAGCTTTTTATGCCTTCCAGGGAATGGTATAGATAAGGAGGTTTTTGTGATAGGCGCCTTAATCTTTATGGTGATATTGGGGGCGGGTTGCGGTTTGATCCTCAGCGTTGCGTCCAAAATATTTTATGTTTATGAAGACCCCAGAATAGCAGCCGTTGAGTCTGCTATGGCCGGAGCAAACTGTGGAGGTTGCGGGTATGCAGGATGCTCGGCTGCTGCGGTTGCAGTGGTGGCCGGGGTTGCACCTCCGAGTGTTTGTATTGTTGGCGGACCGGAATGCGCAAAAAATGTTGCCGCCGTGATGGGCATGGATGCCGGAAGCGCCCAGGTCCCCATCTCTGAAAACGAATGTCAGGGTGGATTCCGAGCCGATGACCATTACCATTATCTGGGGGTCAACAGCTGCAGGGCCATGGCGGTTTTCTACGGCGGGAAACGGGTTTGC
>VMSV01000235.1 GCA_013791935.1 Desulfobacteraceae bacterium
CGACACCGTGGCCAAGTGGCTGGGCCGGCCTCAAGGACCCATGCATCCCATGATGAAGGACTGGACCCCCACCCATGTAATGAAAAACATCATCCCGTTTCTTAAGAATGCAGGGCTCACCGAAGAGCAAGCCCATACCATCATGGTGGACAATCCTCGAAGACTGTTTGCAGGCGTTTAACAAGTCATGAGCAAGTCCTTTATCACCAGTGTTTTTCATCAAACTACAGGATTTTCATGAAATCCAGAACCGTTTGATTGAAGGCTTCCGGGACCTCGATGGCCGAAGCATGGCCTGTTGGGAATACTTTCAATAAGGCCCGGTCGATGGTTTTTGCCATGAACAAAGTAACATCCATGGACATGAACGCATCCTGGTCCCCCGCGATGATCAGGACCGGGCATTTTATCCTGGAAAGATCCGGTGGATTGGCTGCGGCCGCACCCATGGCCTGCATGATGGCGAAATAATGCTCAGGGTTGTTCTGTAGCTTGATGGCCTTATAGGATTTAAAAAGATTCGGATTTTTCTCCCGGATTCCGGGGGTCATGGAACGTTCCGCCATGGAATCGGCGATCCTTTCGATGTTTTTGGACTGATAAAGCTCCATCATCTGCTCACGACGGGCCATCATTTCCTTCATCTGCTCTTCAGGCATCTGATACCCTACCCCGGCAATGCCACTGTTGGCAAAAACCAACCCAGAGACCATTTCAGGATACTTCAGGGCAAATTGAAGTCCGATCCTTCCTCCCATGGAATAACCCAGGATACAGGCTTTTTCCACCTTCAGGACACCCAGAAGGCCCCGAATATCCTCCGCAAACAGATCCATGGAAAGATCCCCTTCAGGGGTTTCGGTCTGCCCATGGCCCCGGACATCCAGGGTCACGACTTTGCAGGTTTTGGAAATTTCAGAACCCTGGTTCGTCCACATATTCAGGTTATCCGTAAAACCATGGATCAGAACCAGACATTCCCCTTCACCCTTGACTTCGCAATTCATCATAATACCATTGGTTTTGATTTTCATTAGCCCCTCCTGTTTTGAGTTGGATGTGATGGTTAAGGAACTATTATTTTTAAAAACTGTCAATCCTTTTCCATGATTTTGAATAACAGTGGCTGAATAACTTGTCTATTGCATTTGGAATAAAATTAAATCAGTTGCTATTTTAATAAAAAGTGTTACTCTACGTCCAATTCAACGCGGCTTCAACTTAATGTTGGAGCGGTTTTTTCCTGAAGGACACAATTTTTTACCCTGTTTCATCCTCCAGTAGAAAATCTTGAGCACTTTAAAGAAAGGAGGATGATATTATGATTAACGGAACAGTTAAATGGTTTAACGATCAAAAAGGGTTTGGCTTTATTGAGCAGGAAAACGGCCCGGATGTATTTGTTCACCATTCAGCAATCAATGCAAGCGGGTTTAAAAGCCTCAATGAAGGCGATCGGGTTTCTTTTGACATCGAACAAGGGAAAAAAGGTCCTGCTGCAGCAAATGTAACTTTAAGATAAGTTCTATAGAAGAGGGGCAATCCTAATATATTAGGGGAGCCCCTTGCCTTTTTAAGTGCTTTTCAAAAAGGCGGCTGAAAACACCCGCTCTTGATGGATACCGTTTGTCTGCTTGCCTTGATATTGCAGGGCGACGTACTGCAATAATCCTTCGAATAAAAATCCATGATCACCGAAACAAAGGAGATTTCACGTTGGCAAAATCAAATTTCCAATTTCAAAAACGCCAAAAAGAATTGGCAAAAAAAGAAAAGAAAGAATTGAAGAAACAACGAAAGATGGAAGAAAAAACCGAAGAATCGGATATCCAACAGGAAGCACCGGCGTCAGAATCCACGGAACCGGCAGGAATGGAAGGGCAGGAAGGAATGCCATGCTGATATCTTGAACGGTAAATTGTAAATCTTTTTTTTTAAAATATTGTTTTTGAAATAATAACAGATTCTTGACATTCTGAAAGGTTCGTAATAAACTCAGGCCATTTAAAAAAACGGCTTCATTAATCATCATATCGGATTATCATGAAATCTTTCAGAAAGGATATAGCATGACGGTTACACGAAAACATCTGGCCGATTCCATTCAAGAACAAACCGGGATATCCAAGAACAAGAGTATTGAACTGGTTGAAACGATTATTGAGCTGATATCAAGAACCCTGGAAAATGATGAAGATGTCATGATCAGTGGATTCGGTAAATTCGCCGTGAAGCACAAAAGGCAAAGAAAAGGCAGAAACCCTGCCACCGGCGATGATATGATGCTTGAACAGCGAAAAGTTGTAACTTTCAAATGCTCGGGCAAGCTAAGAGAAATGCTCAACGACGAGGATTGATTTCCCGGGCTTTTTAAAGACATGCGGCTGAAACGCAAAATAAGCCGGTTCATCCCGGCTCTTTTTGTGTATGCCCCACCCCCACCTCGCCCCCCGCGATCAGCGGGATGTTGTTTCCTCCAGCCCTATCATGAGAAAAATAGCCGGTGTTATTCATCTTTTTTTTATATTTCACGATCTGACATTTTTCATTCATCCATGAATAACCCATCGCACAGGATTCTTCTCCAAAGCCCAAACCTCCTGTTAATGAAACGTCATTGCTTATAAACTAAATTTATAATATAAAGAATTACTCTTAAGCAATAGTCATCAGGATGCGTATAAACGTGCTTTCGCTACAGCTCACACGGAACTCACTTCTCTTCTTACTATCACCTAAATTGAGCGTTTCAATATTTCGACCATGAGAAACGTAGTATGATCATAAGAGATTCAACTCTTTTGGAAGCCAAAATTTTGAAACCCTTCGGGATTTCCGATTTCACCGCATCTGCTGTGTCAAATGCCATCCCGCATAGGCAACTATAGCGAAATGCCATTTTCCTTGCATCTGCGGCAAACTCGAAAATCGCTCAAATTAGGTATCATAAAGACCTTGCGGTCATTACCCTAAAAACCTTGAAGCGGGACATTGGTTCAGGGGTTCTCTTCCGTACAAACATGGAGATGGGATACATTGATTTTAATCAATCCAATCAAGGACTGCCTGTTATTAATGAGAAGGAGTGTTTCATCGTGATGCGCCGCTCCACAAACCGGGTTTCCCGGTTATTTCAAATTATGAGGTCCCTCCTCAAAAAGGCCTCCGGGGAAAAAAGCACTGATGAAGAAACACCCCTGAGGGCGGAGTACTTAAGCACCCTACAGATGGAGGAGCATGGTAAAAATCTTGCAAACTTCCACACCCTGGACGAAAGGCCGGTCCCGGAACGCCTGCTAACGAGACTTGCCGAAAATAAAAACGTGCTCCTTGAAGTCCGGGACCTGTTGATTCTGACCGTGAAGGAAAACCGCATGATCGCGCCTGCAGGCGAATGGCTGCTGGACAACTTCTATCTCATCGAGGAACAAATTCGGACGGCGAGGAGACTTCTGCCCAAAGGTTACGCCAAGGGACTTCCTCGTCTGAAAAATGGCTCATCAAGAGGACTTCCCCGAGTATACGACATTGCCCTGGAAACCATTTCCCACGGCGATGGTTTGGTCGATCCGGACCGGCTCAGCAGTTTTGTTGTAGCCTATCAGACGGTTAGGACATTGAGAATGGGAGAGTTATGGGCCATTCCCATCATGCTTCGACTGGCATTGATCGAAAATCTCAGGCGGGTTGCAGCGAGGATTTCCATTGACAGGGCCAACCGGAACCGGGCCAATTATTGGGCGGACAGAATGACGGAAACCGTGGAAAAGGACCCGAAGAGCCTGATTCTGACGGTTGCGGACATGGCGCGATCCAACCCGCCCATGGTCAGTTCCTTTGTTGCGGAGCTTGCCCGCCGACTCCAGGGTCAAGGGGCCTCACTTGCCTTGCCCCTGACCTGGATTGAGCAGCAGCTATCGGCATCCTACTTGACCATCGCCCACCTGGTTCAAGCTGAGAATCAGCAGCAAGCGGCGGATCAGCTTTCCATCAGCAACAGTATCGGAAGCCTTCGCTTCCTGAATGCGATGGACTGGCGTCAATTCGTCGATAAAATGAGCGTCGTTGAACAAACCCTGCAGGAAGATCCGGCAGGAATTTATGACAAGATGGATTTTATCACTCGGGATCAATACCGTCACATCATTGAAAAGATCGCAAAAAAGAGCAAGTGCTCTGAAAGGGAGGTGGCCCTTGAAGCGATCCGGCTGGCCCAACGTAACGGAAACGATAGCAATTGCATGGACCGGGCAGCCCATGTGGGTTTTTACCTCATCGATAAAGGCCTTCCCGAACTCGAAAGGTGCGCGAATCTCAGATATACCATCATGGACAGGATGAGAAGAACCGGTCGACGGTTTACTGCGCCCATATATATCGGTTCTATTTTTCTTTTCACCCTGTTTTTTGCATCCGTTTTGCTGGTCCAGATCCGTTCAAACGACATGCACACCCTATGGCTCTGGCTGGTCGGTTTTCTTTCCCTTTTGTCTGTTAGCCAACTTGCTATTGCTTTGGTTGACCTTTTGGCAACCCATCTTGCCGAACCCAATCCTTTGCCACGAATGAATTTTTCCAAAGGAATTCCTTTGGAATTTTCCACGCTGGTTGTGGTACCCACCATGCTGACCAGCGTAGAAAGTATTTCGAAGCTCATCGGTTCTCTGGAGGTCCGATTTCTGGCCAACCGGGATGATCACCTGCGATTCGGGCTACTGACGGACTTTCAGGACGGTTTCGAGAAAACCCTGGCCGGTGATGAATCCCTATTATCGGAAGCCCGCCAGGGTATCGATGCGTTAAACAAGCGGTACACGGAAAACGAGGACCGCTTTTTTCTTTTTCATCGGCCCCGTAAATGGAATCCTCAGGAACGAATTTGGATGGGCTACGAAAGAAAACGCGGAAAACTTGCGGAGTTGAATTTATTTTTGCGGGGCGGGTCCGGAGATGGTTTTTCTCTCATTGTAGGCCGTAGCGCGGTTTTAACCAAGGTGAAGTATGTCATCACCCTGGACACAGACACCGATCTTCCCCGGGATTCGGCATGGCAACTTGTTGGCACCATGGCCCATCCCCTCAATCGACCTCAGTATGACGCGGATAAGCAGCGTATTGTTGATGGATATGGCATCCTGCAACCGAGGGTGGCCGTCAGTCTGCCTGGATCCAACCGGTCCCGGTATGCCCGCATGTGGGGAAGGGATGCCGGGATTGACCCCTACACCCGTGTTGTTTCCAATGTGTATCAGGACCTCTTTGGGGAAGGCTCCTTCATCGGCAAGGGGATTTATGATGTTGATACCTTCGAGCAAATGCTCAAGGATCGTTTCCCTGCCAACCTGATCCTCAGCCACGATTTGATTGAAGGGTGCCATGCCCGGTCAGGGCTTATCAGTGATGTACAGTTATACGAAGCCTATCCATCGATGTACAGCGAGGATGTGAGCCGACGCCGCCGCTGGATTCGCGGGGATTGGCAGATCCTGCCATGGTTATTTCCCAGGGTACCGGGACCCAATTCGATTTTTCAAAAAAATACCACTTCTGTGTTATCCCGCTGGAAAATCTTTGACAACCTTCGCCGCAGCCTGGCACCCGGCGCAATCCTCTTTTTGCTTCTGCTCGGCTGGACCGTGTTGTCTTCTTCGTGGTTTTATACGGCATCGGTCATTGGAATTGTGCTAATTCCTTCTTTTATGACTCCTCTCATGGGCATATTCAAGAAACGCAGCGACACCTTGATAAGTCAGCACCTTACCAATGCAGCCGACTCTTCCGTTCGATGCCTTGCCCAGGCTTTATTTAATTTGCTCTGTTTGCCCTATGAGGCCTATTTCAGCAGCACAACCATTTTTCGAACGATTTGGCTCATGTTGACTTCCGGCAAGGGTCTTCTCAAATGGACTCTTCCGGGCGAAGGGGATCGTGTGAGCCGGATGGACCTGGCCGGGTCCTGTAAAACCATGTGGATAGGACCGGTGGTTTCAGTGGCCACGTCGGTCTATCTTGTTTATGCACGACCGGATGTTTTTCCTCTGGCCCTGCCGGTATTACTTCTCTGGCTTGTTTCTCCCTTTGTCGCATGGTGGATCAGCACGCCCCTCATTTCCCGAAGTCCACGACTGACAGAAGATCAGGTCGTTTTTTTAAGAAAACTTTCCCGAAGGACCTGGGCATTTTTCGAGACCTTTGTCGGAGCGGACGATCATTGGCTACCCCCTGATAATTATCAGGAGGATCCCCTTTCCGTAGTGGCTCACCGCACATCGCCCACCAATATAGGGCTTTCGCTTCTTTCGGATCTATCGGCCTGTGACTTCGGCTACATTTCCGTCGGCCATTTCATGGACCGAATCACCAGAACGTTCAACACACTGGATGGGTTGGAGCGTTTTGGTGGTCATTTCTATAACTGGTATGACACGGAATCCCTCACCCCGCTGCTGCCCCTGTATATTTCATCCGTAGACAGCGGGAATCTGGCCGCAAGCCTTCTAACCCTGCGAGCGGGATTGCTTGCTCTTCCCGACGAAAAGCTCCCGGGAAAACGTTTTTTTGAGGGCCTTGCCGACACGGCCATGGTGCTCTCGGATGTGGGAAAAATGCCTTTACCCCCGGACCTTGCACAATTCGTAAATGATATGAAGTCCATGAAGGTTCCATGGCCGGATGGAACCCTTTGGGCTGTAAGACAACGCCTTACCAGGCTGGCAAAGGCCGCCGAGCGCATAATCTCCAATCCTGACGCTGCCGGAACCGAGGCTGAATGGTGGGCGCATTCTCTTGCTAAACAGTTCCAAGACGCTGAGGAGGAGTTGACCCTGCTTGCTCCCTGGATTGAGCTGCCGGCTCAGGAGCAGATCCTCGTTGCATTCCCCTGCCTTAGTCCTATACCCACACTGCGCCAGTTGTCCTGCTTCGATACGGAGCTGTTGCCACTTATTCACAAAAGGCAAGGGTTGAGCGTGACACCCGAGGAAATAGAAGAGCTTGAAACCCTCAAAGGGCTCATCCTTACATCCAGCTTTCGAGCCAGAGAAAGAATCCTTCATCTTGAAGAACTTGCCCGACGCGCCGGGAAACTCGCCGATAACATGGAATATGATTTCCTTTACGACGAAACGCGACATCTCCTGTCCATCGGATACAACGTCAGCCAAGGTCGAAGGGATGAGAGCTATTATGACTTGCTGGCTTCGGAAGCAAGGCTCAGCAGCTTTGTTACCATTGCGCAAGGCAAACTCCCGCAAGAAAGCTGGTTTGCCCTTGGGCGTCTTCTAAACAATGTTGGTGGAGATCCGATTCTTCTTTCCTGGAGCGGTTCCATGTTTGAATACCTTATGCCCTTGCTGCTGATGCCGACCTATGAACATACACTTCTCGACCAAACCTGCAAGGCGGCTGTTGCACGGCAAATTGACTATGGAAAAAAGCAAGGCGTGCCATGGGGAATTTCCGAATCAGGCTACAACCTGACCGACAGTCATCTCACCTATCAGTACAAAGCTTTTGGTGTGCCCGGGCTGGGACTGAAACGAGGCCTTGCCGGAGATCTGGTTATTGCGCCCTATGCCTCAGCTCTGGCGCTCATGGTAGCTCCCGAGGAAGCCTGCCGGAATCTTGAGGATCTGGCCTCCCAAGGTTTTCAAGGCAAGTATGGTTTTTATGAAGCCATCGACTACACACCCGCCCACTTGCCCCGGGGCCAGTCCAGGGCTGTGGTTCGATCCTTTATGTCCCATCACCAGGGCATGAGCTTTCTCTCTCTCGCCTTTTTACTCCTTGATCGGCCCATGCAGAAACGATTCGAATCAGACCCCATGTTTCAGGCAACCGTGTTGTTGCTTCAGGAACGGATGCCCAAAGCCACAGACACATACTCCCCGACGGAGGAATTTTCCGAGGACCATACCCTTTTACACTCCCTGGAGGAAAGGCCTGTGCGGGTCTACACGACACCCGATACCCCCATACCGGAAGTACAACTTCTGTCCAACGGGAGATATCATGTCATGATAACCACGGCAGGCGGCGGATACAGCCGATGGAAAGAATTGGCCGTGACCCGCTGGCGTGAAGATAGCACCTGTGACCCTTGGGGCGCCTTCTGCTATATCCGTGACTTGTCCAGCGGCGTTTTCTGGTCAACGGCCTATCAGCCGACCCTTAAACCCCCCAAGCGGTACGAAGCCATTTTTTCCGAAGGCCGTGCGGAATTCAGGCGCCGGGACGAGGATATAGACCTCCATACGGAGATTTCTGTTTCCCCCGAAGATGATATCGAGCTGCGCCGGATCACCATTACCAACCGATCCAAGATGCGCAAAACCATTGAGGTCACCAGTTACGCGGAAGTCGTATTGGCTTCCCAGGCTGCTGATGCACTTCACCCGGCATTCAGCAATCTCTTTGTTCAAACCGAGATCATCAAACATCAGGGTGCAATATTGGCAACCCGACGGCCCCGTTCCGGTGATGAGCAGCCGCCGTGGATGTTTCACAAAATGGTGGTGCATGGGGCGGACATGGGCAAATTGTCCTATGAGACTGATAGACTGCGGTTTATCGGCCGGGGGAACACACTGACTGCACCCGAAGCCATGATTGGCCTGTCTCCCCTGTCCGACAGCCAAGGTCCTGTCCTTGATCCCATTGTGGCCATCCGTTGTCACATCACCCTTGATCCGGATAAATCAGCCACCGTCAATGTCGTTACCGGTGCTGGCGAAACCCGAGAGGTGTGCGTGGGTCTTGTGGGAAAATACCAGGACCGCCATCTCGCCGACCGGGTTTTTGAATTGGCATGGACCCACAGCCAAGTGCTTTTAAGACAAATCAACGCCACGGAACGCGATGCTCAACTCTACGTGAGACTTGCAGCATCGGTTCTCTACGCCAATTCTTCACTTCGCGCAGGGTCCAGCCTACTCATCAAGAACCTTCGAGGTCAATCCGGACTCTGGGGATATTCCATCAGCGGCGATCTTCCCATCGTACTGCTTCGGATGGAAGATCAGGCAAACATTTCACTGGCTCACCAACTCATCCAGGCTCACTCCTACTGGCGCCTGAAAGGACTGATCGTGGATCTTGTCATCTGGAACGAAGATCATGCCGGCTACCGGCAAATTCTTAACGACCGGATCATGGGGCTCATTGCCGCCGGTATCGCGGTGCACCTGACGGATCAACCCGGAGGGATTTTTGTTAGGAACGCCGACCAGATATCCGAGGAAGACCGGATTCTTTTCCAGGCCGTGGCCCGGGCCATCATCAGCGACAGTCGGGGAACGCTCGAAGAACAAACGAATCGCAGGGGTCCTGTGGAACCCATTATTCCGGCCCTTACCCCCACCCGTACCCACCGCCCGGTCCTGCCCTTGATTCAGGCCATGCCCCGCTTAGACCTGATGTTCTTTAACGGAATCGGGGGATTTACCCCCGATGGCCGTGAGTACGTCATTTCAACCAGTGGTGGCCAGGTCACTCCTGCGCCCTGGGTCAATGTGCTGGCCAACCCTCATTTCGGCACCGTGGTTTCGGAAAACGGATCAGCTTATACCTGGAGCGAGAATGCCCACGAATTCCGGCTCACCCCCTGGCAGAATGATTCGGTCAGTGATTCAGGCGGAGAGGCCTTTTACCTTCGTGATGAGGAACGCGGCCATTTCTGGTCCCCCATGCCCCATCCTGCAAAAGGGGCAACGCCCTATGTCACGCGACATGGGTTCGGCTACTCCGTATTCGAACACACAGAGCGAGGGATCACCTCAGAGGCCTGGGTTTATGTGGCCATGGACGCGCCTGTCAAGTTCACGGTGCTCAAGATACGCAACCAGTCCGACCGTTTGCGACGTCTCTCCCTGAGCGGATACGCGGAGTGGGTCCTGGGGGATGTTCGGCCCAAAACCGTCATGCACGTTGTCACCGAAGTGGACCCTCAAAGCGGTGCACTCTTTGCGCACAACCCCTACAACGCCGAATTCGGCAACCGGGTGGCCTTTTTTAACGTGGATCATGCTACTCGCACGGTCAGCTCAGATCGGACGGAGTTTTTAGGTCGCAACGGGACCTTGGCCCATCCTGCGGCCATGACCCGTTCACGCCTGTCCGGCAGGGTGGGAGCTGCGTTGGATCCCTGCGCCGCCCTTCATGTTACCTTTGATCTAATCCCGGGGGAAGAGCGGGAAATTGTTTTCACCCTCGGAGCCGGCCGGGATGATGGTGACGCCTCAAATCTCGCGCTCCGCTTCCGCGACTCCGGTGCGGCACGAAAGGCCCTTGAAACCGTATGGCAATACTGGCATGATACGCTCGGGATGGTCCAAGTTGAAACCCCTGATCCATCCGTCAATGTTCTTGCCAATGGCTGGCTCCTGTACCAGACCATTTCCTGCCGACTCTGGGCTCGAAGCGGTTATTATCAGTCTGGCGGGGCTTTTGGTTTCCGCGATCAATTGCAGGATACCATGAGCCTGATTCATACCGAACCGAGCCTTCTTCGGGAGCACTTGCTCAGATGCGCGGGCCGTCAATTTTCCGAAGGGGATGTCCAGCATTGGTGGCACCCACCCATGGGCAGGGGTGTACGCACCCATTGTTCCGATGACTTTCTCTGGCTCCCGCTGGCAACCTGCCGCTACGTTATGAGCACCAGCGACACAGGAGTCCTTGACGAATCCATTCACTTCATCAAGGGCCGTGCAGTCAATCCGGAGGAGGATTCTTACTATGATCTTCCCGTTCGATCCGGGGAAAAAGCCAGTCTTTACGATCATTGCGTGCGGGCTATTCAAAAAGGTCTCCGCTTCGGTGAACACGGCCTCCCCCTGATCGGCTCCGGCGACTGGAATGACGGTATGAACCTGGTGGGCCAGGAGGGTAAAGGCGAAAGTATTTGGCTGGCATTTTTTCAATGTGACGTGCTAACCCGGTTCTCAAAAATTGCACAGCTTCATGGGGATTTGGTCTTCAGTCATCGCTGCGAGAGTGAGGTTGACAGACTGCGCCGAAGCATCGAAGAACATGGCTGGGACGGAGGATGGTACCTTCGGGCATTCTTCGATGATGGCACCCCCATTGGCTCGGCAGAGAGCCCGGAATGCAGAATTGACTCCATTGCGCAAAGCTGGTCCGTTCTTTCAGGAGCCGGTGACCCGGAGCATTCCCGAATGGCCATGGAGGCGGTGGATCAATACCTGGTTCGCCGGGACGAAGCCCTGATCCAGCTTTTGGATCCCCCCTTTGATAAATCCAATTTAAATCCGGGCTACATCAAGGGTTACGTTCCCGGTGTACGGGAAAATGGCGGGCAGTACACCCATAGTGCGATCTGGGCGGCCATGGCCTTTGCTGAATTGGGGGATCATCGTCGAGCCTGGGAATTGCTTTCCATGATCAACCCCGTGAATCACGGAAACTCAGCGGATGGAATTAAAAAATACAAAGTCGAGCCCTATGTTGTGGCAGCCGACGTCTATGCCGTTTCACCGCATACAGGACGGGGCGGATGGACCTGGTACACGGGATCAGCCGCATGGATGTATCGCCTTATCCTGGAAAGTCTTCTGGGCCTCAAACTTGAAGCGAACAAGTTGTCCTTCAAGCCCTGCTTTCCTGCGGATTGGCAAAGTTTCACCATACATTACCGGTTTCGTAAAACCCTGTATCATATCAGGGTGGCGTCAAACCAACCCGGAGGAAAAGAATTGGTGAAACTTACGGTGGATGGGGTGGTCCAACAGGAAAAGGTCATCGCGCTTGTAGATGACGGTAAAGAACATTCGGTGGATTGGGTGGTGTAGGTTTTTGGGCAACGGGACTCCGGTTTAAAAGATTGGTTGCTAACATGCGAATGAATCCTATACCTTAAACAAGCCGTCCCGATTTTCTACGGGGAGTGGATTGACATCCTATAAAACCTGATTGAGGTGCAAAATGTGGAATGCTTTGAAATGTGATTTTTGCGGGGATTGCCTGGTGGAGTGCCGTTATGCCGGTTTTGACCAGGATAAGGCTGTTCAGGAGATGAAACTTCTTGCGGAGGGAAAAGAAGCGGACATCCTTGGGCTTTGTATTACCTGCGTGGCCTGCACCGATACCTGCCCCACCGGTGCCGACCCCTCCAATCTCATCTTCCAAATGCAGGAGAAGATCGGAACCGCCCCTCTGGTGGTCAACACCAAACCGGTTTGCGAAGCCTTGGCCAAGGGGCTCGAAGGCCGGGGCGCTCCGGTGGAGATAATCCCGGGAGATATCGACCAGCCGGTTCTGTCTTTCGATTCCTTTGAATACAAGCAGTTCCCCGAGGGAACCCTGGATAGCAGGTTGTTCAAGGGTCTGACCAAGGTGAGGGGGCCCGAGTATATGTCCCTTACGGGGTGTGTTCACATGGGCGGAGAAAGCTTAATCCGGAAATACGCCGGGAAGGTGATCGACAAATTGGCCGAACTGGGTAAGGATATTGTTTATCTTCACAACGAAGGGTATGCCCTGGCCAAGGTGAAGACCGCGGAGCTTGGGATCTCCGTGCCCTTCAAGTTCCGGCATTTGTACGAGTATCTTCTGGATTATCTTAAAACCCACCGGGGGGAAATCACGCCTTTGAATAAAAAGGTAGCCTACCAGGCCAATTGCGCTTCCCGCTGGCTTCCGGAACAGGAGGCCTGGCTCGATGAGATTTTCTCCCTGATCAAGGTGGAACGTCCCCTGCGGCAGTATGACAAATTGAACGCTCTTTGTTGCGGCGGCCCCATCATGGGCGCGAACCGGAATCTTGCCATTGAAATTCAGGAGAACAACATAAAAGACGCTCTTGATTGCGGGGCCGAGGCCATGATCACCATGTGCCCCATCTGTGACGCGGTTCTGCGGCGACCTACTTCCAAAATGGGATTGCCCAAGATTTTCATTACCGATTTATGTCGTATGGCCCTGGGAGAGATTCCCTGGCCGGACAAGCTCACCCACTGAAAGGACATGTACCGATTGACAAGGGTTTGAGCCGGAAGTCTAAAATTCACGGGGAAAAACAATGAACGTTCTGATCGTCTCCGCCAATCAATTTCCATTTTCACCCTGCGGCCCGGCTTATGTGGCAGGAGCCGCCAGGGAAGCCGGGCATGCTGTGGAAGTATTTGATCGCCTCTTCTCCATAGATCCCGTCCGTGAACTAAAGGAAATCCTTGAAAGATTCAAGCCTGATGTGGTCGGCATCTCCATTCGGACGGTGGCCGGCAAAATCCGCGAGAGGAAGCCGCCCTATTCTACCATCCCCTTTGACAGCCGAATATTGGTTAAAGAATTAACGGACTGCGTGAAGCAAACCTCCGGCGCTGCCATGGTTGTGGGAGGACCGGGTTTTAACTACTACGGGGAAGCATGGCTGCATGATCTGGATTTGGACTATGGCTTAAGGGGGGAGTGCGAATTTTCCTTCCCCCTTTATTTAAGCCTGATGGACCAGGGAAAGGATATTCATTCCATTCCCGGATGTGTGTTTCGAAAAGACGGGGGTTTTTCCAAGGTTGAACGGCAATGGATTAAGAACCTGGATGACACGGCTTTGCCCGCCTATGACTTGTTTGACCTTGACCGCTACGTGGAAAAGAAAATTGCCGCCGGCATTTTCACCAAGAGGGGATGCGCCTTTGCCTGCACCTACTGCCCCTATACCTCCCTGGAGGGCAAACAATACCGGTTGAAGTCCCCGAAACGGGTGGTGGAGGAGATGCAGTTCATTCAAAAGGCCAATTCAAAACTGACCATTGAATTCAATGACAACAGCTTCAACGCCCCGCCAAACCATGCCGATGCCATCTGCAAAGAAATTCTCAACCAAGGCATTCTGGCCCCCTGGTCCACCATGAACCTCAAACCCATCGGCATTACGAATTCCCGGTTGAAGTTGTTTAAAGATTCCGGGTGCGTGTTTTTAAATTTAGCCATTGAAACCGCCTCCGAGGACATGCTCAAAAGCATGCATAAAGGTTTTTCCGTCTGCGAAATAAAAAACGCCCTCTCTTGCCTTGCCACTTCCGGTATCCCTTTTTCAGTGAGCCTCATGTTCGGTGCTCCGGGTGAAACCCCCGAAACCATCGAAGAAACCCTTAAGGTGGTGGATGACTTTCCCAATATCTCCTGGACAAGCGCAACCGTCGGAATCAATCTATGGACCGATCACCAGCAATTGGTTTCAGACCTGATCCAAACCGGGCAGTTAAATAAGGATGCCGACCTGTTCGGTGAACAAAACTATATTTCTCCAGATCTGCCCAAAGAATATATGATCGATCTGATTGAGCAATTGAAGCAGAGAAAAAACTTCATGGTCCAGGTGAATATGCCGTATGCCGGGTTTGAACTTGAATCATTTTTCTCGTTTCCGGATGGAAAATAAATAACATCTTTCCATGGGAAATTGTTGCCGGCGGATCTAACCCCAAAAATAGATGCCGCTTTAGTATTTTTTGCTTGCCCAAGCATTACCCTATTTGTTATGGTTATGCCATCTTACCTTTTAATTTCATGAATTTATAATTCTCAAACCTGAAGATCCCATGCAAATTGACATGAATCTTTACCTGATGATGGAGGAAACTGCCGATGACCTGGTTCTGCAAAGATGAAGAAGGGGAAAAAGGACCTTTCACCAAGGATGAACTTCAGAATTTAGTTTATGAAAAAACAATCAATGCCCAAACGCTGATTAGAAATGAAAATGAAAACGATTGGCGCCCCTTAAAAGAATTTGCTCACACAAACACCAAACCCGATGATCCGGAACAATCCGTCGAATCCGGTGAACAATTCGAACTGAATGAACAGACAAGTATTAACAAACCAATTGATAATCGTGAAACAGAAACCGATGCGTTGAGGGTTTGCTCTCAGTGCCGCCGGTCATTTCCAGAAGACCAGGTGGTGACGTTCGACGATCAGATCATCTGTTCAGACTGCAAACCCGCATTTGTACAAAGGGTCAAGGAAGGTGCGGGCATCACCACCCTTCTGAAATATGCCGGGTTCTGGGTCCGGTTTGGGGCTAAGTTCATCGATGGAATCATTTTGTTGGTGATTCAATGGCTGATTTTAATCCCTTTATTCATGAGTGGCTTTGGATCCATAACGGGAAATCCGGCTGAAATCGCATCGGATTCGAAATCTTTCATGCTTATCGCAATACAACAACTCATCGGGATCACCATGCCTGCAATTTATACGACTTTCTTTTTAGGCAGGTTTGCCGCAACACCCGGTAAAATGGCGTGCGGACTCAAGGTGGTAGCACCGGATGGCGGTAAGATCTCTTATCTTCGAGCCCTGGGAAGAAATTTTGCTGAATGGATCAGTGCCATAATCTTTTTTATCGGATATATCATGGCTGGCTTTGACACCGAAAAAAGAGCCATGCATGATCGGATATGCAGTACCCGTGTGGTTCATAAATAACCAGGGGGGATGGACCATTTATCTTGATCCCTTATAACGGTAAAATTCATCTTGCAAATCAACTTGAGATCGAGTTCTGATTGACCTTTGAATGGAGTCCCATTGTGATAGCCTGTCCGAATTGCAGCGCCTCAATACCGGTAAACCATATGAATACGGAAAACCTGCATCCGTGCCCGGGTTGCCGGTCACCTTTACGCGTGGATGGATATCACGCACTTTTAAGAAAAGATGAAAAAGGCAGCTTTCCTGAAGATGGTCTTGAACCTCACCCGGCAGAGTGTTTTTTTCATCCGGGGAAAAAGGCTATCGCACCTTGTGATTCCTGCGGCCGACTGCTTTGCAGGTTGTGCCAGGTGGAACTCAATGGCCAAAATATCTGCATGAATTGCCTGAAAGTGGGAAGAGAAAAACAAAAAATCTCCACCCTTCAAAACAGTCAGGTGTTATATGACAATCTCGCGTTGGCTCTGGCCACCTGGCCGCTTTTAATCTTTTTTCTTACCCTTGTGACTGCCCCGGCGGCTGTTTTTTTTGCCGTACGGCATTTTCGTTCCCCTGCCTTGGTTTTGCCCAAGAAACGATTGAAAGGCATCTTTGCCTGCATTCTGGCCACGGGACAGATCATCGGCTGGGTGACATTTTTTGTGACCCGTTTTGCATGAAAGATAAAGGGATATCATGAATCAACTTCCCCCTTCCTATCAGAAATTATCCGGGAAATTTTTCACCCCATTTATCAAAACATCCATGTGGAAAGGACCGGACCATCTTTTATGGGTTGAAGGCGCCGTGGTCATGGAGCATTATAAACGGTTTTATTATGATGACATTCAGGCCCTTGTCTTGATCGGAAATAATGACCACCACCTGTGGACATTCATTTGGGGGTCATTGATGCTGTTGTGCGGTATCATTGCCCTATCGGTTTCAGGACCACCCTATGGGAGCGGCTTTTTTACGATTTTTTGGGCATTGCTGTTGGTCATTAATCTTTATCAAGGGCCTTGCTGTAAAGTTTATTTAAAAACCGCGGTTCAACAGGAAAATCTCCGTCACCTTGTCCGGATCAGAAAGGCAAATAAAATATTAAACCAAATTAAAAGCCTTGTGGAGGAAAGACAAGGGGTCTTGGATCCAAGTTTCCTCAGTCAATCCGGTATTGTGAAAAATCCATCCACTCCCGGCCCGGTGGTTTCCGGTTCCGCTTCTCAACAAAAAACAGGGCTAACGGGTTTTTCAGCCAAGATACAACACCCATCTTTGCATTGGGTACTCTATGGCGTCCTGGTTCTCGTGGGTTTGGCAAAATCAGTGCAAATATGGCTCAATTCTCCAGGGCTCCGCATTTTAGAGTATTTGTGCTTGGCCCTATTGCTGGTTTTAAGTATTTCGGTTCTGGTCCGACAAAAGGGTAAAAAGAAGCACAGGCTTTTATTTGTTTTTGGATGGATAACCCTTGGATTGGCTTTTTTGCAGGCCATAACCGTTTATATTCTTTTTGTCACGACCGCGTTCAAAAATCCCGCCATGGCCTACAATTCATGGGAATTGATGAAAATATTTTTTAATAAATTAAATGAAGGAGATCCCATGATAACAGGACTTTCCTTTGGATTCGGATTGCTGAATCTTCTGGTGGGGTTATCCGGGATGGCCGCTTTATTGGGGAAGAAGAAAATATCTTGAACATGTCACCCTTGAGTTTTCAAAAATGTTATCATCATTCAAACCGGGAAGCTGTAGTCCGTTGCCCGGTTTGCCTCAAGGATTACTGCCGGGAATGTGTCACCGAGCATGATGACCGCATGCTTTGCACCGGATGCTTAAAGCAATACATGAAGGTTGTTCCAGGGAAAAGCCGCCGCTGGATTTTTAGCGTGGTTGTTTTCATACAGTGTTCCATGGGGTTTTTCATTTTATGGTACGGTTTTTTTCTTCTGGGGAAAATGCTGCTGGCCACTCCTTCCTCATTTCACGAGGGTACACTTTGGCAGTCAAACTGGTGGTTTAAACCATGAAGACAACGGACGCGGCATTTGTTCCCAACGCCCTGAAGCTTACAGAGCAGTCCATCCAATTGCTCCGGCAAAACGGTATTCCTATTCTTGCTGAATATTATGTTGGAAGCCTGCCGTTTATTTTCGGCCTGTTATATTTCTGGTCGGATATGAGCCGGAGCACCTATGCGGCTGTCTATTGTTCCGAGGCTGCGGCAGGTCTCGCCCTGCTTTTCATTTGGATGAAGTATTGGCATGTGCGGTTTTGCCGCCGGTTGTGGTGTGTGCTGCTGGGCACAACAGAAAAAAAGCGGCCTTTCGGCCATGAATTAGCCACAGTTGGCCGCCAGGCACTCCTCCAGGCCACCGGGATGATTGTTCAACCCGTATCCATGATCATCGCAATTCCTCTGGCATGGACCTACGCGTTCTATCAGAACGTCACGGTCATGGATAGGCTGCAATCAAATGATCTGAAAACCTTGTTTCAAAGTGCGGTTCGGCAATCAAAGTTATGGCCGGGACAAAACCATTTAATCCTATGCATTTTGTCTTTTTTTGCGTTGTTTGTATTTTTCAATGTGTCGGTTGTATTGATGGTCCTGCCGTATATCCTCAAGAAACTGACAGGGATTGAAACCGCTTTTACAATCAGCGGCATTCATGCCATGACCAATACGACTTTTTTTGCCACAGCCTGTGCTTTAACGTATCTGTGCGTTGACCCTGTCATCAAATCCGTCTACACCCTCCGGTGTTTTTACAGCCAATCCCGCAGTACCGGAGATGATATTCGGATCGGGTTGAAACCATTTTTAATAACCACCCTGGTTGCTGTTTTGATTTGGGTGCCTATGATCGGGCCGTTTTCTTTTGTTTTGGCACAGAATGCGTCCTCCCGAAATACTTCACCCATGGACCAGGCGGCCACAATCAAAGCGATGACAACGTATGCGGATCAATTGAATGAATCCATTGATGATGTTTTACAGAGGCCTCAGTTTTCCTGGCGCATGCCCCGGGAAAAATTAACAGAAAAAGATGAAATCAAAAACACCTGGTTGAAAACAGGTCTTGAGTGGTTTTTTGACAAGTTGGGTAAAATGATGACCGCCATATGGGATTGGGTGGAATCCATGTTGGATTGGTTCAGTAAGTATTTCCCGAAAAAGGATGCCGCAAATCCTGAAAGCCATGCCTTGGAAACCGTTGTTCGAATCATTTTCGGGTTGATTGCCGTGGGTTTGATGATTCTATTGATGGTGATTATCCATCGCTATCTCAAATACAAATGGCTGAACCAAACCCGTACGCCGGTTTTGGAACCTGCAGATCGCCCCGTAGACTTAAACGACGAAACCCTGACCGCAGCGGATCTACCCTATGATCGATGGTTGGCCCTATCGAAAGAATCCATGGAAAGCAAGGATTTTAGACAAGCACTCCGGGCGCTTTACCTGGCCATACTGGCGCAACTGGGGGATAAACACCGTATCGGCATCGCCCGGTATAAGTCCAACCGGGATTACCTGGTTGAATTGTCCACCCATTCCCATGCAGAGCCCGAATTATTCGAGCTGTTTGAAACCTGCATAAAAATGTTTGAACGGTTCTGGTATGGCATGCATCCGGTGGCCATGGATAAATTGATCCGGTTTAAAGCCTGCCAGGAAAGGATCAGCGCCATTGTCCAATAACAATTCCAAAACCCTGTTTTTGCTGGTCATCCTATTTGTATTGTTTGCGGCAGGACTGGTCCGACTTTTTCAAATGCGGTTTGAGGCCGGCGACCTTTATCCCCTCTATTCTTCTTTGCGGGCAGATCCCATGGGCACCCGGGTGATGTTTGAAAGCTTTAAAGCACTTTCCGAAAGGCAGGTCTCCCGAAATTTTAAACCCATGGACCAGATCCGGATGAATAACCACGCCACGGTCTTCTTTCTCGGGCTTGCGGAACCGGAGCAAGCCCTCATGGACAAAAAATGGGAAATCCTATTGGACCATCTGGAAGGCCAGGGTGGAAGACTGGTGATCTCTTTTCGGGCCATGGAACCCTCCAACAAAAAAAAGACGGAAATAAAGAATGAGGGGAACGAAAAATCCGATCCATCCGATGAATCCATAAAAGAAGAACATCCGGAGAAACAAAAATCCGGCGGAGATGAAGAAACCCGTGGGGATATGGATAATAAAACCGATAAAAACGCATGGAAGGGGATATCGGAGCTGGGCATTCAATTCATCAGAGAAGCAAATATTAAAACCATGGCAGAAAGAACCGCTGTTAAGTCGTCATCAAGTCCGGATTATTTCCCTGAATCGATTTTCTGGCCGGACACCGGAAGTTTTATGCTTGAGGACCCTTCATGGCGCGTGATTTACATGCAAAATAACAATGCCGTGGTTGCTGCGCGGGATTGGGGAAAAGGTACACTGGTGATGATGGCGGACAGTTATCTCTTCAGCAATGAAGGCCTTCGCAAAAACCGGGTTCCGGAACTCCTTGCATGGCTCGCGGGACCGGAGGATACGGTCATTTTTGATGAATTTCACCATGGCGTGATCAAAACCGTCGGCGTGGCCGACATGATCAATAAATATCGGCTGCATGGGGTGGTGGCTAGCCTGGTTGTCATCATGGGGCTTCTGGTTTGGCGGCAGATGACCCTGATGCCCGTCACCAGAGAGATGCAGGAAGAGAAGAGAACGGTCTTTGCCCAGGAGGCCATGCAAGGATGGAGCAGCCTGGTGGAACGGCATATCCCAACCAAGGATTTGTTGAATGTGTGTTATGACGCCTGGTTGAACAGTGAAGCATCCAACCGGGTTTCCAAAACCCGACTTGGAGAAACCCGAGACGTCATGGCGAAGCATAGCGCGAATCATCAGCATAAGCATAACCTGGCCACTTACCAAAAATTATTTGAACTGATCAAACAAGGAAAAACCAGATGACAGCCCACATGGAATCCATTCAAGCCCTTCTGACAGAAGCAAAAGAAGAAATCGCAAAGGTGGTGATCGGCCAGGAAGAAGTTGTGACCTACGCCCTGATTGCCATTTTTACCAACAACCATGCCCTGATCGAAGGGGTGCCCGGTGTGGGCAAAACCTTGTTGATCCGAACCCTGGCCCGGGTATTGGGATGCGAGTTCGGCCGCATTCAGTTTACACCGGACCTGATGCCTGCAGATATTACCGGAACCCAGGTATTCAGCCTGCAAACCAACAGCTTTACCCTGGTCAAAGGACCGATATTCACCACCTTCCTTCTGGCGGATGAAATCAACCGGGCACCTGCCAAAACCCAATCCGCACTTCTTCAGGCCATGCAGGAAAGAACCGTGACCATCGACCGGAAAACACACGTGTTGCCGGATAATTTCGCGGTATTCGCCACACAAAATCCCATCGAATACCAGGGAACTTACCCGTTGCCCGAAGCCCAGGTGGACCGGTTTATGATTAAAATCAAAATGGGTCATCCCCGGCAGGATCAGGAGTTGATCCTGGCCCGGCGCATGCTGGGAGATCATTCTCCGGAGGCTGTGTTAAAAAGCGAGTCGGTCAAAACGGTTATCTCGTCGGAAGCGCTCACAAATATGAGAAACCAACTCAAAGAGATTCTGATGAAAGAAGAATTGATCAACTACCTGGTGGAAATTGTTCGTCACACACGAAGCCATCAGAGTGTGATGATCGGAGCAGGACCCAGGGCAACCCAGGCGTTGATCCTTGGAAGCCGCGCCTATGCCGCCTTGGAGGGTCGGGATTTTGTAACTCCCGATGACGTCAAGGTGATGGCCAAACCCGTGCTGGGGCACCGTATTATTCTTCGTCCCGAATATGAAATCGAGGGCCTTTCAGTGGATGAAGTCATTGAACAGATATTACAGGAAGTGAATGTCCCAAGATGATCGTACCCACTAAACGGCTAATCTTTTTCAGCGCCATCTTTTTTATATCCGCATCGCTATTGGCCGTGAAGGATTCGCCTATATTTCCTTTTGCGTCTTCAGGTGCTTTGGGTTTTATCCTGTTGGCAGTACTGGATGTTTTGTCTGGAAAATCAAGGTTTAAAAACCTGGAAGTCTCTTCGCCTGGTGTTGTCCGAATGACTGCCGGACGGTTGTCACTTCTCCCTTTATCCTTTCAAAAGCCTGGGGATATCCATAAAACATTAAGGATCATCCCCATCCTTCCGGAAAGTGTGCATGCCGGTGAGCAGGGATATACCGTGAATTTAACCAAGGGCGAAATCAAGGTTACGGTACCGCTGCAATGTAAAGCAAGGATCCGCGGGAAATATAACTTGACCGCCTGCTTTATTGATCAGTCCACAATCATGGGGTTATGGGTGGTTCGCCGTAAATTTGCTCTTAACACCGAAATCAGGGTGTATCCCAACCTGATCACCGGCCAAAAGCAGATTCTGGGTTTGTTTCACCGCAGGGAATGGGGCTGGCGGAATCTGCGTAAAATCGGCAAAGGCCGGGAATTTGAACAACTTCGGGACTATCTTCCCGGAGACAGTTATGAAGATATTGACTGGAAGGCCACGGCCAGACGAAGACATCCCATCACCCGGGATTTCGAAGTTGAGCAATCCCAGGAAATCTACATCATGCTGGATGCATCCCGGCTGAGCACTCGGGTTTGCCGTTTTGAAAATCAGCCGGACCCGCTGGATAATGTGGACCAAAAAACATCGGAAACCACCATTTTTGAACGATATATTATAGGCGCCCTCACCATGGCCATGGCTGCCGATCGGGCCGGGGACCGTTATGGACTTCTGATCTTCAGCACCAAGCCGGATATCTTTCTCAAGGCCGGAAGAGGAAAGGCCCATTACAATGCTTGTATGGAAGCGCTTTATAACCATATGCCGAGTAGCGTGTCCCCTGATTTTGAGGAGGTGTTTGCCTTTATCGGCAGCACAATCCGCAAAAGGGCGATGCTGGTTTTTCTCACCCATCTGGATGATCCCCTTTTGTCCGAAAGTTTTATCAATACCTTGAACGCCGTGAACCGACAACATGTTGTGATCATAAATATGATGCGTCCCAACGGCGCTCACCCGCTTTTTTCTTCAGCGTTGGATCTCCGGGACGATAAAAACCCTGAAAAGGCCATTTACGAGAAACTGCTGGGCCATATGATATGGAGTTCTTTATCCACAACACGCCGTAAATTGTTTCAATATGGTGCCGGGTTTGTGTTGCTCAACGAAAAACAACTCTGCAGCCAATTGATCGATCAATACAGGGAAGTAAAACAGAGACAAATTATATGATCCTTGATCTTCAAAAATTCATATCCCATGAAAGGCCGTTCTGGGAGGAGTTGGATGAAATGCTTACGGCAGTGGAAAATGACCCCTACCGGAATTTAAGCTTTCAGGAAATCAATCGGTTTCATTACCTGTATGAACGAGCCTCAGCCGGCCTGGTGAAAATCAATACTTTTACAGTGGAGGCGGATATCCGCCGGTATTTGGAATCCATGGTCGGTCGATCCTACACGATTATTTATGGCCATCGTGAAAATATCATCCGGTTTTCCCCGGTGAAATGGTTCTGGAGGACGTTTCCTCAGACATTTCGGCGACATTTTCACCTGTTTGTCTTAAGCCTGTGCATGATGGTTGTGGGGGGACTGTTTGGCGCAACGGCCCTGGTGATCGACCCCCATGCCAAGGCGGTTTTGCTTCCCTTTGAACATTTACAGGCCGATCCCCGTGACCGTGTTGCGGAAGAAGAAGGTCATAAATCCGAAGAACTCAAAAAACAGGGCAAAGCAAGTTTTTCCGCTTTTTTAATAACGAATAATACCCGGGTTTCAATTTTTGTACTCGCGTTGGGGATGACATGGGGCATCGGCACCGCTCTCCTCTTGTTTTCCAACGGTGTTATTTTGGGAGCGGTGATGGCGGATTATATCCAAGCCGGGCAGCAGGTATTTTTAACCGGGTGGTTGCTTCCCCATGGGGCTATAGAAATTCCGTCCATTCTTATCGCCGGACAAGCCGGATTGGTGTTGGCTGCGGCATTGATGGGCGGGAAATCGGGTAACCCCATGCGGCAGCGTCTCAGGAACATCGGTCCGGATCTGGTGACCCTGATTGGAGGCGTGGCTGTATTGCTGATATGGGCAGGCCTTGTTGAGGCATTTTTTTCCCAATACCACGAACCGGTTATTCCTTATTCCGTAAAAATAATCTTTGGGTTCTCCGAACTGGTCATGTTAATTCTCTATTTGACGTTTGCCGGTAAAACCATCCCCTTCGGGATTAAAAAGGTTTAAAAAGATGACGGGAAATGGTTTGCACGCAACGCGGTTAGATGAAATCACCATACAGACACCCGAAGGGGTCTCCTTTTCGCTGCCCCTGGCAGGACCCATCAGCCGGTTTCTTGCCTGGTTGCTGGATGTGTGCTGCCTGATGGCGGCCGCCCAGATGGTTAGGCTGATTTCACTGCTTTTCGGAATAATCAGCCCGGATGCATCCAACGCTGTTTCTATTTTTATTTTTTTCATCTTGAATATCGCCTATACCATCGTACTGGAGTGGTACTGGCAAGGACAGACCATCGGCAAAAGAATATTCGGATTACGGGTTATGGATGCCGGCGGCCTGCAGCTTCAACCCAGTCAGGTCATTATCCGAAACCTGTTACGTCCGGTGGACAGTTTGCCGGCATTTTATTTTTTAGGGGGTGTGGCATGCCTGACAACAAGATATTCACAGCGATTGGGGGACATGGCTGCAAATACCATTGTGATCGCGCTGCCCAAAATAAAAAAACCAGAGATCGATTTGATCATCAAACCGAATTATTATAATTCGCTGCTCAATTATCCGCATCTGGCCGCACGGCTGCGTCAAAAAACAACGCCCGAGGAAGCCAATTTCGCATTGCAATCTCTGTTAAGGAGAGACGATTTTGTTCCTGAAGCCCGTTTACATCTCTTTCATACATTTGCCGGCCATTATAAACGCAAGGTGAGATTCCCGGATGATATTTTAGCGGGGATTTCAGATGAGCAGTATATAAGGAATGTGGTGGATCTTTTATTTAAAGGGTGACATTTGAATGTAACGGACCAGTTCCAGCAGATAGATTTCTTCCTGGCATAGGATGGATTTGTACCGGTTCTGGAACAGATGCCCGCTTCTTTTATAGCGGCGGTTGAAGCTCACCGCCTACCCGGTCAGCAATCTCAGCATAACCGTACTCACGGAAACATTGCCCGTCCGGACCAGAAGATGAAAATGATTGGACATCAAAGCAAAGGTGTAGCAGGGGGTTCCGGTCTCCATCAAAATGCAACCCGGTCTGTTCAGAATGTTATTCCCATGTTATCCCTGAAGATCTTGCTCCGCTCTATCCCCCAAGCAAATGATATGATGCAGGGCTCCCGGTGTGTCTATTCGTGACTGTCTTGGCATAACCTCTCAATACATAATTTCTGTGGAATAGAAACGTCTAATTTCATGGGCGTGCACGCATTCTAACTCCACTAAATCCAGAATATCAAGTTTCTCGCGCCTTCACAATTTCCACCAGGTATCCGTCATGATCATACGCGAGACCCACGATGGCGTTTCTCATTTCCGGAACCGGCACGGCTTCCCGGATAATCTTCAGGCCTTCGTTCCGGATGGCCTCCATGACTTCCGTTGGATTGGGAACATAAAACGACACTTTCACCATTCTGCTTTTCAGACCTGGGTTTGAACCGTCCGCATGGTACATCAGGGCGATACGGGTCTCCGGTCGGCCTTCAAAGGCCATTATTGCCTCTTCCATATGGGGAAGCTTGACCTCAAATATCTTTTTCAAACCGATAATGCGGGTATAAAAGTCTAAAGATCTTTCAAGATTGCTGACGCTGATTCCGGTTGAGCCCATATAGCTTTTGGATACTGCTGTCATATGCCTATTCTCCATTGTGTAATTGATATCAAGCCGAATATTAAATTCATTTCGTTATCACGCACACCCCACTCCATGCATAAACCGGCCAGACACATAGGTCTGCCCCTAGGCCAGATCTATTAACCACCCATCAAGAAGGAGGAGATATTGGAATTACAAGATGATGTTCTTCTTACGCAATTCATCCATCTCATCCGCATTCATTCCCAAAATTTCCCCGAACACATAGGCATTATGCTTGGCCAGTTGGGGGGCGGCGGTCATGGGCACCACCTGGTCGTTCATCCTCCAGGGGACCCGGACCAGTTCCAGCTCACCGAGTTCCGGATGGTCGATTTTCACCAGGCCGCCCCGGGCCCGTAGATGCTCATCCGCATAGAGGTCCCTGGCCTCCCTGGAGGGTGCTGCGATAAGACCGGCTTTACAGAATTCTCCCACCATCCAGTCCCGGTCGCGCTCTTTGGTCCAGTCTTCGATGATCTTATCCAAGTCCTTCTCGTTGGACTTCCGTGCAGCCATGTCGAAAAACCTCGGATCTTCTGCCAATTCAGGCTTGCCAATGATTTTGGCCAGAATTTTAAATTCTTCATCGGTGCGAACTTCCAGAGCCAGCCACCGGTCCACGCCCCAGGCTCGATACACGGCATGGGGGGCATACCGGGGATGGGCATTGCCGATTCGCTCGGGAAGTTTCCCGGTCATGGCATATTCCAGAAGATACTCTCCGATGAGGGAACTGACCCCCTCACATTGGGACAGGTCAACGAACTGCCCTTCACCGGTCTGGGCGTGGTGATGCAGGGCCGTAATGGCGGCAAAAGCCGCTGTGGCTCCGTTCATGATATCCGTATCTCCCCCTGCCCCGTGGGTGGGGTGGTCATCGGAAAATCCGGTCAGGTAGGACGTGCCGCCGATGGCATGGTGGATATTGGCGTAGCCCAGATAGTCCATTTCCGGGCCGTTCATGCCCCGGCTGGCAATGGTCATGGCGATGATGTCCGGACGGATTTTACGCAGGTCTTCATAACCGAGCCCGAGTTTGATCATGGCCCCGGCTCGCATGTTGTCAATCACCACGTTACTGACCGCCACGAGTTTCCGGGTGATGGCTTTGCCCTCGGGTTTGGACAAATCCAGGGTAATACTCTTTTTGTTCATATTCACGGAATTGAAGGACATCCCCTGGTTCGGAGGCGTTTTCGTGGGCTGGGCATTGGGAAGGGGCCAGGGGTAGTTGCGGCGGGAGAGGTCCAGCCGGTTGTGCCCTTCGATTTTAATGACCTCGGCACCCAGGGAAGCCAGAAGAAGATTGCAATAGGGTCCGGCCCAGACCCAGCTGAAGTCCAGCACCCGGATCCCTTTGAGGGGATGCAAAACATCCAGAGGATCGACCTGTTCCTTCGGAGACTCTCCTGCCCTGCTCGTTAATTTAATTTTTGCAGCTTCGGGAAGAACTTCTTCATTGTGCTGCCCCAACAGGGGAGCGGGCCGGCTCACGCGGGGTGGCGAAGCCGCCAATTTATAGGACCATCCGGCATAAGGATATTTTCCGGCCACGGGGTGTTTCACGTCAACAAAATACTTTCTGAACTGGTATTGTGCGCTTTCCATTACATCTTTGGCCGTATTGATGCCACCGATGGGAATCCCCATTTTGGCGGCCCGGTGGTATACCTCTTCCTTCTTCTGCTTCCCCATCCATTCTTCCATTTGGGGGGCCACATCCATGAGGTGATGGGTTCTGTAACCCCGGTCATCCCATCCTTCATCTTGTGACCATTCGGGATTGCCCATCAATTCACGGACCGCCCGAAAATGGTGATCATCGTTGGCCGCAAGAACAATATAGCCATCACTGGTTTCCATCCGGCCCATGGCCTGGGGGCGGTCCGGCACCCTCCCCCAGGTGGTGAACTGATACCGGTTCATGGTCACCCGGGGGGCGATTAAATTGATGATCACTTCCTGGAGGGAAAGGTCGATGAAATTCCCCTGTCCGGTCTTTCTTCTCCCGATCAGGGAAGCCACGGTACATAAGGCCGCGTAAATACCGCCGATATACTGGGCAGTATTGCCGCCGGTTTTCACCGGTGCGCGGGTGATATCCACAGCCCTTGCCGGAAGAAGATTGCCCAACCCTGCGGCGTGAACAATGGTCATTTCTCCCGCTTCCTGGAGGGCCCTCGGGCCGTTGCAGCCGTAAGGGGTGATGGAAGTATAGATTAAACCGGGGTTGAACTGCCCCAAGGCCTGCCAATCCAAACCGAGATTGGGTAGGTAATCGGGGCGGTGGTTGTCGATCAGGACATCGGCCCCGGCCAGAAGTGTTTTAAAGGTTTCAAGATCCTCAGGTTTGTTCAGGTCTAGTGTGATACCGCGCTTGCTGGTGTTCAGGTAAAGAAACGTAGCGCTTTTCTCAGGATGGGGATCGATTTCCGGGAATGGACCTTCCAGGCGGGCCGGATCCCCTTCCGGGGGCTCGACCTTGATAACATCCGCCCCCAGGTCCGCCAGCAGCTTGCTGCAGTATGGCCCGGAATACATGGTGGACAGTTCGATGACTTTGATTCCGTTCAATGCCGATGAAGACATGTTTTCGCGCTCCTTCTGGTTGTGGTTTTCAGGACGGATCAATGGCCGCCCATTCAACAGGCTGTCCTGATGAGCCTTGTAGGATGGGTGATAACCCATCATTCATTTTGTATATCGAAATAGATGGGTTGCACCCATCCTACGGGCTGTTTTATAATTCGCACCCCTGATCCCTATTGCCCATATTTATTCCACACGATCGGCAAACCTGAATATTTCCCCGCAAAATCCAAGGGCAGACACAGAGGTCTGCCCCTACACCGGTTTTTAGACAATACATCCTTTATCCTTCAATCCCTGAATCATATCTTCACTGTACCCAAGGCCGGCCAATATCTCCCTTGTATGCTGCCCGTGACGGGGTGAAAACATCCTGACTTGGCCCGGTGTTTCTGAAAGTTTGATGGCCACCCCCGGTTGTCTGACCTTTCCGAGAATCGGATCATCCAGTTCAACCATCATTTGGCGGTGCTTCACCTGGGGATCATTCAATACTTCATCCATGGACGTATGAACCGGGGCCACACAGGTGTCGGCCTTGTGCAATATCTCCAGCCATTCATCCCTTGTTTTGCTGAGGAACTTTTCGGTCAATTGGGCAATGACCTCGTCCCGCTTGGCGCTAAATCCGGAGAAAGGCCGGACCACCTGATCAAAAGGGATCAGTTTTTCAAGGTCCAGGGCTTTACAGAGCCTTTCCCAGAACCAGGGCTCCCCGCCGGCAAAACATAAGTACTTGCCATCTTTTGTTCGGTAGACATGGGAGGGTCTTTGACCCGCTTTCGCCGATTGGCCGGTGACACCATAGAGCATGCCGTGCCGGGCCAGAAGCATCGCCACAGCACCGTCCATCATGGAGATATCGACAAACTGTCCTTTTCCGGTCCTTTGCCGGGCCAGCAGGGCGGTGAGAATCCCCACGGCAGCATTCATGCCGCCTCCGGCAAGATCGGCCAGAGGCACGCCCGGTAAGACATATTGCCCGTCCGGAGTCCCGGTGATCCCCAGAATCCCGGCTGCGGCTATCACATTGGCATCATGGGCCGGATAATCCGCATAGGGGCCGTCCTGACCAAAGGCGGTAATGGCGCAGTAAATCAATCCGGGATTGATTTTTTTCAAGGTTTCGTAGTCTATTCCCAGGCGGTTGCTGACTTTGGGACGAAATTCCACCACCACCACATCACTCTTTTCCACCAGTTTGTAAAACACAGCCCGGGCCTCGTCAGTCTTCAAGTCCAAAGCCATGCCTTTTTTATTCCGGTCAATGGCCCGGTGGGGGGTGTAACCCTGCTTCAAATCCTCGGTGGTCAGTTCCGATTTGGGGATCAGGGTTTCCAAAGAGTTACGGCGGCGGCGGGCCTCCTGGATTTTGATGACTTCCGCTCCCAGATCGGCCAGCATCAGGGTACAAAAAGGCCCCGGCAGGGTCCGGCTCAGATCGAGTATTTTTATGCCTTCCAGGGCACCTTGGGGGATTGCTTCAGACATTTTGAACCTCTTCTATTTAAGAAATTCTACCACAGAGGACACAGAGAGCACAGAGAGGTGGATTTAAAAAGCTTTGTTTTTCTCTGTGTTCTCTGTGTCCCCTGTGGTGATACTATTTTTTTGGGCAGACACATAGGTCTGCCCCTACGCCTGGTTCTTCAACCGTAGGGGCGGACCTATGTGTCCGCCCTGATGCCTGGTTTAATAAATCACCTTGTTTTGCACAAGTTGATCAAACCTCTTCGAATCCATTCCCAACAGGTCTTTGAAAACATACTCATTATGCTCTCCCAGATTGGGTGCCGGGCGTTGAATTTCACCAGGGGTTTCACTGAGCCGCCAGGGGATGCCGTAAAGGGCCTCCACCCCCACCAGGGGATGCTCGATCTCGATATAACTTTGCCTTTCCATGAAATGGGGGTTGAAATACTGGTCCTCGGTGGTCATGACGGCCACGGCTGCCACTCCGGCTTTCTGGAGAATTTCCATGGCCTCGATGGGCTCATGGTTGATGGTCCATTCGGCAATGAATTTATCCAATGCTTCCTGGTTTTTCCAGCGATCCATGGCATTTACAAATCTCTCATCCCGACACCAAGCCTGATTGCCAATGGCTTTGCAAAATTGCTGCCATTCGTCATCGGTTGCAACGGCAATGGACACCCATTTGTCTTCCTCGGAACAGGGATAATGGTTATGGGGAGCCATATGGGAATGTCGATTGCCTTGGGGCCTGGCCGTTCTTCCGTTCATATGAAAGTCCATCAAAGCCTCCCCCATGAGGGAACTGCCCATCTGGGTTTCCGCCAGATCGATCTGCTGCCCCTCCCCGGTCATTTTCCGGTACACCAGGGCCGCCAAAATCGCAAAAGCGGCATGGATACTGGCGTTGGCATCACCGTAGGCAACGGCCGACATGCCCAGGGGCGGCTCGCCGTCATACCCCAAAAGGGAGCTCAAACCCGAAAGGGCCATGATGGTATTGGCATAGAGGGTGGCGTCTTTCAACGGCCCGTACTGGCCCGCGCCGCTCAGGGAGATGGTGATGATATCCGGCTTGATTTTACAAAGTGAATCATAGTCCAGTCCGGCCCGGGCCATCACGCCGGGACTGAAATTGTCGCTCACCACATCACTGATCTTCACAAGATCCCGGATCAAGGCCAGGCCTTCCTCTTTCTTGAAATCCACCGTAATGCTCATCTTGTTCCGGTTCAAGGCATGAAAGGCCGGCATCAGGTTCGGCCATTTGCCTTCATCCCCTCCGGTAATGTCGTCCCCCACAATGGGCCGTCCCATGCGAAGGCCGTCCAGCCGCCCTTTGGTTTCCACCTTGATCACCTCGGCCCCCATATCAGCCAGCAATTGCGTGGACATGGGACCGGCCCAGGCCGTACCAAAATCAATGATCCGGACTCCTTCAAGACTCAACATGAGACCTCTCCTTGCTGATATTTTCAACCTGTTCCTTTGTATATCCCAGCCGGTCCACCAAAATTTCCCGGTTATGCTCTCCAAGAATCGGCGCCGGATGCTCCAGGGCAGCGGGGGTTTTGGAAAGCTCATAGCCCGACCCCGGATACCGGAGCCTGCCCACCTCGGAATGATCCAGCTCGGTCCAGAATCCCCTGGCCCTTAGCTGGGGATCTATGGCCACTTCCTCAATGGTTCTCACCGGGCTGAAGGGAACTTTGCGTTCCATGCACATGGCGAAAATTTCTTCCTTGGTGTATTTTTCCAACCAGGCGATCAACAGGGCGTCCACTTCATCCGGATAGGTTTCGGCCATCTCCCGGCGATCCCGGTACCGGGGTTGTTTGGACCATTCGGGGGTGCCCATGAGCTCGATGAAGCGCTTCCACTGGGCGACCTGGGGGGCCACCAGGCAGACAAAGCCATCCTTACAGGGCAGACAGGTGCATGGGTAGTTGAAATAACCGCCATGATGGCCTCTTCGGATGCCGGTGAGTCCCCGGTAGATAAAGGTGGTCAAGTGCTGCCCCACCAGGTTGTTGGCTGAAACCTCCACCTCGGAGATCTCGATGTGCTGCCCGCAATCAGTATTTTCCAAAGCCAGCCAGGCCGTGAGGGTAGCCCCGGCAGCCGCAGCCCCGGCCTGATAATAGGTTTGAAAGAAAGGCAGCACCAGGGGTTCCCGTTCCGGATCACCGGAAGCCACGCTGACCCCGGACGCCGCCGACACATTCAATTCATAGGCCTTGTAATCCCGGTAAGGCCCGCTTTGGCCAAAGGGGGAAATGGAGGTCACGATGAGCTTCGGATTGATTTGCTTCAAGGTTTCAAAATCCGGGGTCATGTCCCAGGCGCAACTTTTCCCAGGAGGAGCGTTTCTCACCAGGATGTCGGCTTCTTTAAGAAGTCTTTCCAATACTTCCCGACCTTGGGTGGAACCAAGATTCAGGGTAATGCCTTTCTTGTTGGCATTGAGCCAGAGGAAGAGCCCGCTTTTTTCCGGATGGGGAACATCTCCCGGAAAAGGTCCGTGGATGCGAGCCTCATCCACACCAGCCACGGGGTCTTCAATCTTGATGACCTCGGCCCCCAGATCGGCCATGAGTTTGGTACAATAGGGACCGGAGATGAAATGCCCGACTTCGATGATTTTTATGCCTTCAAGGGCTTTTTTTGTCATATGGACTTTACCTTTATGGTCGTTTGAAAAGAAGAGACCCCCTTACCCCTTACCCCTTACCCATCACCCATTACCTGCTTTTATCGATAAAGGCGATCGGGATCAAAACACCGAACCAATGCCAATTCTTCCACCTGTGGCGAATCCATGATTTTCAGGTCGGAGGCCACCTTCAGCTCCCATCCGCAATTGTCTTTTACAGCCTGAATTCTTTTTTCCAATGGTGTATTCTTGGCATCAAAATGAAGACCGGTCAGTGTCATTTCTTTATCCTCCCCCTTTTTTTCAAAAACCCCAAGGTCGGAAACAATGGTCTTGACGCGGTTGCCCGGTGAAGTAATATACTCCACCCGGTCCACAAAGCGTTTGGCGGATTGCCTGGAAATAACCATGACCTCCCGGGCACTGATGGAATCATTGGCCCCGCCGGAACCGGCAATAAATTTATTGTCAATCTTGGAGGAATTGATATTTCCGTATTTGTCGACCTGGGCCGCCCCTAAAACACTCAGGCATTGGTTGTTCAATCCTCCCACCAGGCTGCCATAACTCTGGAAAGCATCGGACAGCATCTCCCCGGTTTCGATATTGGCCGTGGCCCCGATGGTCGGATTTCCCGGCTGGGGGGAATACCCATACACGCCGGTTCCGATCAAAAGCTTTACCGGCCAATCCTTTTTCTTCAGACCATAGTAGGCCAGCCAACCGGAAAGGGCGCTGAAACCCACCCCCAGAAGAAAATTTATGTACTTTTTCTCCAGGACAATCTCTTCAATTTTTCTTGCCGCCGCCACAATGGTCAGCTCATTTTTGGAAAAGTCCGGGCTCAATGACACAGTGGACAGCAGTTCTTCCAGATTCGCAATCCCCTCCCCTTGGCCGATCCCCGCGGACAGGTCATGAAGCCGTGTTTTTCCCAATTTGGACAGATACCCTTCATGGTTCGGGCATTGATAAATCCATTCTTCCATCCAAGCCTTGAGTTTTGCGACATCGGAAACCGTATCCCGGTACGCACCGATGAAATCATTATCCGGCCGGTAACTGGTTAACCCATCGATCCCCAATCCCAAACTGTTCATGCCCTGGGGATGAGCGCCAAAGGGCACTTCCGAAACGGACTTCACCAGATGTCCCGGAATGCTAACCAGAGCGGAATGCTTGCGGATAAAATCCATTGAAACGATTTTTTCCACCGTGGCGATGACCCCGCCTTTACTGGCCCGGGCCCCCCAGGTGCTGGCACCCATATAGTAAGGAGACCCTAAGATGATATTCCCCGAAGCGTCGGCCATCCATCCATGGACCACGGCCATGTCCGGATTAAGGGACTCGAGCAATGCCAGTTCCTGCCTGGTTTTAAAAGGGCTGTCAAACAAATGGAGCGCATCTTTATTGTCAACCGCCATGTCCGAGCCTATCAAGGACTTGGTCACCATGCACTCCATATCCATGGCTCCTGCCATCAACCGTTGCATGAGGGTCAGGGAGGTCCATCCTTCGATCTCGATCCGGCCTTCATTAAAAGCGCTTTGTATCACGCGGTTGGGCCCGGACTTGGGGTAAAGATGCATGTAGGCCACACCGATCAGCTTTTTTACCAATCCGTCATACACCATGGGGGCCAGATAATCCCGGGCACTGTTCACAATGGTGAAACCGGCGTTTGTACCCTTAAATAGACGAGCCATCTGCCTTGCGGCTTCATTGGCAAACTCTCCCAGGAAAATTACCTGACCTGGCGCAATATACCGGCGGATGGCCTCGGGCAGGTCCATGATTTTATCTGTTTGATTTATAGACGGTCCAGAAGCAAAGTGCTGCCGAATGGTGGAGAGCAATTCCTCATTGATCATATGGCTTTTTCCTTCTATTCCTATTTGGCAACGCGACTCTCCAATGGCCAGGTCTTGGCGTCACGTGACGGCAGGATCACCGTGCCATGCCCTTTGACAATAATCTCTTTCCGCTGATTGATGCCGTTGATTGTTACGTCTACACAATGCTCGCCATTTTCATCCACATATTTCTTGGTGACCGTGCCTTTAATAAAGGCCGCGTCCCCCAGGTAGATAAACGCCCGGTATTCAGCGTAGCATCTTTTTAGCCAGCCTTCATCCCCCATCCAGCTGGTGAACATCTGAATGGTCCAGGAGTTACGCTCCATTCCGATTTCATACATGTAGGGGAGTCCGGCCGCCTTGGCGGCTTCAAGGGACCAGTGAACCGCTGCCCTGGGCTCCCAGGCCCGGGTGTCGGTGGCGATGAACCCCCATGCCGGATGTTTTTTATAACCGACCAGGGCCGCTTCATGGGCCATGAGCCGGCCGGATGTGCCGCCATAAAAGGCTGCTTCATCGGTGAGGCCGATGGGGCCTTTAACCACTTGGGGGACTTCTTCTCCCTCTTTTACATCCTCCCAATAGAGATCCTCTGATCCACGGATCTTCATGGCCATAATCTGATCATCAACAGACTCCCTTTCCTCATCGGTCCAGGGATGGGGCAGCTCCAGCTTGCCGTATTTGCCTTTTTTCCGGACGTTGCTCTGCTCTGCCCGGAAAGACCAAGCCGAGGCTTTGGCCACCAGTTCGTCCCTCTGATTATAATACAACCGATCTTGGTAGGTTTTGATCATTCGGTCGGAGAATTTACTAGGCACTTCCTCATACCCCTTGAACTCGGCTTCCGGCCGGATGCGGTCACCCGCGACAATGGGTTTATAAAATTCCCAGTCATCTCCCGAATGCCATCCATGAACACCAGGCAATCCTAGCATAACACCCATCTGAAACACACTATACAACCAGGACGGCGGAGCCACCTGTTTGCCGAAGCGCGTTTTCTTGCCATATTCCGGGTCCCGGTATAGCGGGTTGATTTCACCTGTTCCATTAATAAACTTTCGGATGGTTTCCTCAACCACATTTCTGTTCCCGGAATCATTATGGATACGTAGCTTCACACCAACCAGGCTGTTCAGTTTGTCCAGTGCCTCTTGGGTAATTTTTCCTTCAGCCAAGCCTTTTTTGTTATCAACCATAAGTCCTCTCTCCTGTTATATAATTTGATTATGGGTTTTCCCGAAATATCGAGTGAATCATCACAAAACCAATCTTTATTGGATCGCTCCGGTTTCTTTTAATTTCCTGATTTCATCCAGGGAATATCCCAATCCTTGCAGAATTTCCTCGCTGTGCTGCCCGGCAAAGGGGGCAAAGCTTCTGACCTGTCCCGGTGTATCGGAAAGCTTGATGGGGAAACCCATTTGTTTGATCTTTCCCAGCCGGGGATGATCCAGTTCCAACACCAGTTTGCGCTGAAGGATATGCTGATTTTCAAGAACTTCCTCGGGTTCGAGAACCGGTGTAATGGCCGTATCGGCTTGGGTAAGAATGTCCACCCACTCATCCCGGGTTTTGGTTAACAGAATTTCCTTGATGGCTGATTTAACTTCTTCCCCTTTTGCCCCCTTGGCGTCTTTATGGGGTATAAAATCTTCCCGACCGATGGTTCTGCAAAAACGCTCCCAGAAATAGGGCTCAATGTTGCCCACCGAAATGAATTGCCCGCCTTTTACTTCCAACGGTCCCAGAACCACCTCCCCGAATTCCGTGTTGGTCCAAAGATCGGGGTTCAGCCAGGTTCTCAAACTCCGGCTGACAAAGGAAAAAACACTGTCGGTCATGGAGGTGTCGATGTATTGTCCCTTGCCGGTTTGCTGGCGGGCAATCACTGCCGTAAGAATGCCGATGGCGGCATGAAGGGCTGTACCGATATCCCCCAGGGGAACTCCGAATCGCACGGGTTTTTTCTCCCGGTCCCTATTGAGCATCTGGGCCCCGGCAATGGAACAGTAGTTCGGATCATGGCCAGCCACTTGTTTATAAGGGCTGTCCTGGCCGAATCCGGATATGGAGCAGTAAATCATCCGGGGATTGATTTTTTGAACCGCCTCATAATCGATCCCCAGGCGTTTGGCAACGCCGGGCCTCATGTTTTCGATCATGACATCCGCTTGTGTGGCCAGTTGCTGAAAGACAGCCAGGGCGTCTTTGGATTTCAAATCCAGGATGAGGCTTTTCTTGTTACGGTTGAAAAAATCATAGGCGGACTTTTCATCCGCGCCAGGTCCTGGAGCCGCCGAGACGCCTGCGCCTCCACGGCGATGTTTCGGTCCGATGGGCTCTTCCATCTTAATGATTTCAGCCCCCATGTCGCCAAGCATTTGCGTGCAATATGCTGCCGGGAGATAGTAGCCCATATCGATGATCTTGATTCCTTCCAAGGCAAGGGTCATGGCGTTTATCCTTAAATATTATCCTATTGGTGCTGGTTCCTGATATTTTTGTATGACTTCCTTTTCTTCCAGCCGGGTCATTTCTTCCTTGGACAATCCCATAATTTCCTCAAAAACGTAACGGTTATGCTGCCCCCATAGGGGGGCCGGCCGGTAAACCCCGCCATCGGTCTCGCTCATTCTCCAGGACAGGTTGGCAATAAATTCATCGCCGGACACCGGGTGTTCGATGGGAATGAAAACTTCCCGCTCCTGGAAATGCGGGTCGAGAAAACAGTCCCCGATATCCATGCAGGGAAATGCCGCGACCTTTGACTCTTGCAGCGCTTCGGTGATCTCTTCGGAAGTTCGGTTGAGGGTCCAGGCGCTGATAAGTTGGTCCAGTTCCGTTTCATTCTGCAGCCGGCCTTCCAGGGTGCTGAATTTAGCGTCTATCAACCCGGGCTCTTCAGCCATGACTTCCACCAGGTTGTTCCACTCATCGTCTGTTTTCACGGCAATGGACACCCATTTATCGTCCCCTTCACAGAGGTAGTTGTTATGAGGAGCCATCTGGCCATGGCGATTGCCTTTGTGGCCGGGGATTTGCCCCGTCACCTGATAATCCAGCACCGCTTCACCGATGCAGGCCACCAAGGCCTCAATTTGGGCCACTTCGATATTCTGTCCTTCTCCGGTACGATTGCGGTGAATCAACGCAGCCAGGGCCGCGAAGGCGGAATTGGTTCCCGCATTGTAATCCGAATAGGGTTGCTGCAGGCCCAGGGACCGCCCCCCCTCATAGCCTACCATACTCTCCAGGCCCGACAACGCAGCCAAATTCGGAGCATAAGCAGGGGTCTTGGCCAGAGGACCCCAATTGCCAAGACCCGGCATGGAAACCATAATGATGTCGGGTTTTATCTTACTGAGGGTCTCGTAATCCAGACCGAATTTTTCCATGACTCCGGGGTAAAAATTTTCAAGAACGATATCGCATTTTGCGGCCAGCTTCCTTAACAGCTCACAACCCTCCGGCTGGGTCATATCGATGGTGATCCCCAGCTTGTTGCGATTCAGGCTGTGAAAGGCAGGGTCTGTTTCCGGGGAACGCTCGATATTGTCCGGCGTAAACCGTGTGGTGTCGGGCCGCTTGCGGGATTCCACCTTGATGACTTCCGCACCCATATCGGCCAGTATTTTCGTGGCAGATGGTCCTGCAGCCACCCAGCCAAAATCCAATACCCTGATTTCATGGAGAGGATATTTGTTTTTGTCCATTTTGAATGCTCCTTGATATACGTGCATATAACTATTATGATGTAATATTTTTTTCACCACAGAGGACACAGAGAGCACAGAGATAATAAAGATAAAGATTGCCATTGAAGTATATGCTTATTCCGTCTCTTGTTTTTCAAATCATTACCTTCTCTGTGTTCTCTGTGCTCTCTGTGGTTTTTCAATAACCTATCCCATAAAATGACACCAATTGGATAATATCGAGCACATGGTTTTAAATCACCCCATTGCTTTTAAGCTCTTCTATTTTAGTTTTCCCATAACCCAACCATCCGCCGTATATCTCTTCATTATGTTCTCCCAGTTTCGGGGCCGGGCGGTGAATCACAGAAGGGGTTTTGGAAAACCTAAGGGCGGACGGTGGATATTTCACCTTGCCGACCTCGGGGTCTTCCACCTCCACAAAATATTTTCGATACGCCAGGTGCGCATCTTCCAAAACCTCGCGAACATCTTTTACCGGGGCCAGGGCCACATGATTTTTTCGCCCCAACTGAAATATCTCTTCTTTCGTTTTCGTGGTCAGCCATTTTTCCATCATCACTTCCAGCTCGTCCCCATACTTGAGGTTGAGCTCCCGGAACGTGGTCTTCATGAATCGTTCGTCGGAAGAATACCATTCCGGAATCTTCCCCTCTCCCAAGATGTTCAGAAAGGCCTTCCATTGCTCTCCCCGCATGGCGAGCAGGGTAATGTATCCGTCCTTGCAATGAAAAATCCCGTTGGGGTAAAGGGCCTGGGTTTTATGGCCGGACCGTATTCTCCTTCGATTATGAAACACAAAGGCGATCACCGCATGACCTGTGAAATGGGTCATCCAAACCTCGGATTCACTGATATCGATATGCTGGCCACGCCCGGTAAATTCACGGGCAAAAATAGCCCCCAGGGCTGCGGTTGCCCCCATGGCAGCACTCTGGAAATGGACCTGGGAGAGCGGCAAAGGTAGGGGCGTCCGTCCCGGTTCACCGATGCACAAGCTGGAAGCTGCTGCCGCGCTGATATTGATGGCATAGGCATTGTATTCACAGTACGGACCGGTTTGACCGAAAGGGGTAATAGAGAGGACGATTAAGTTGGGATTGATCTGACGTAGACGGTGGTAGTCAATACCCATATCCTTGGCCGTCTGCGGCGTATAACCTTCCACCAGGATATCCGCCTGGCGCACCAGGTCTTCTATGATTTTCGCACTGGCTTGCTGTTCCACATCCAGCTTGATACCGAATTTATTGCAGTTCACATAGGCAAACAGGCTTCCCGGCTTTCCCTCCCCGGACAAAATTCTCTCCTGGCGATCCTGTTTGCCGGTCCGGGGATCTTCCACTTTGACGACTTCCGCGCCTTGATCGGCCAGCATTTTGCTGCAATAGGCCGTGGAGATCTTGTTTCCGATTTCGATGACTTTTATGCCGTCTAAGGGTTGGGGTTGTTTTTTGGTTTCAGGCATGTTTATTACTCCCTTTTATTTTATACGAACACTCCGGACATTTTAAGTCCTTCCAGTTCATAATCCTCCATCCCCAATATCTCCCGGCAAACATAATCCGTATGTTCACCCAAACAGGGGGCAGCCATGCGCCCCGTCGGCGGGGTTTCCGAAAGGGTGATGGGTTCTCCAAGGTGTGGGTACATGCCGATCTCTTTATGGTCGAGGTCCCAGAAGTAATTCCGGTGATGAAGCTGGGGATCATTGGAAAGGTCTTCGCCGTTCTGGACCACCCCGGCAGGGACCCTTGCTTCCTGAAGCCGTTTCATGACCTCTTCGGCGGTAAAATTCACGGTCCAGGCTTCCACCATGAGGTTGAGTTCTTCCTCATGCTGCTTTCTGCCCAGAAGCGTCCGGAATCTTTCCTCTTCCAAAACCGGATTCCCCACCACCCGACAAAAGGCCCCCCATTGTTCATCGGTAAACACGGTGATGGCGCACCACCGGTCTTTTCCAAGGCAGCGATAAGCATCATGGGGAGCGGCGGAATCGCAAAGATTGCCCTTCCTTCCTGTTTCCTTGTGATTGACTTCATAATCCAGAATTCCAGGAGTCAGAAATTGAATCGTGGTTTCCAGTTGTGAAACATCGATCATCTGTCCCTTGCCCGTGCGATCCCGGTATTCCAAAGCGGCAAAAAGGGCGGCCAATCCAAAGGGCGGGGCAATCATATCCGAATAGGCCACTGGCAGGGGAAGGGGATCGCCGCCAGCCTCTCCGGTAAAATGCAAAAGCCCGGTAACGCCCGAAAGATGATAGCCGAAACCCTGGTGGGCGGCATGGGGCCCGGTTTGCCCCTGGTTGGCGGTTCGGAGCATGATGATGTCCGGCTTCATTTTTTTTAAGTCTTCATATCCGAAACCCAGGCGTTCCAACTTCCCGGCCGTAAAATTTTCCACGCAAAGGTCGGCCCATTTTGCAAATTTGTGGACGACCTCTTTGGCCTTGGGATTCTTTAAATCCAGCGCCATGCTGTATTTATTGGTGTTCATCCCCACAAAATAAGTGCTTCGGTTGATGCCGCGAACTCCGTCTTTAAACGGCGCACTCACACGAATGGTGCACGCATTCTTGGTCGACTCCAGACGCACCACTGTTGCGCCGAAATCCGCCAGGTATTTGGTCATTTTGGGACCGGCCGCCACCCAGCTGAAATCCAGAACCTTCAATCCTTCCAAGGCCAGATCCGTCATGGTTATAGGACTCCTCTTTCCGTTAAGCGGATCATGTCTTCCGGGTTCAACCCCAGTTCCTTTTTATAGATCTCCTCATTATGCTCGCCGATGAGGGGTGCCCGTTTGGTTACGGCGCAAAGGTTTTCCGATCCGATGGCAAAGGCCCCCGGATAGATAAGGGTATCTTCCAGTTCATCATGTTCGATTTTGACCCAGTAGTTTCGCGCGGCAAGCTGCTTGTTTTCCAACATTTCACCAGGAGTATGGACCGGATACAACATGATATGCCGTTTCCCGCCCTCTTCATACAACTCCTCCTTGTCATGCTGCATGAGGAATTTTCCCACCTGATCCTCGATCCGGTCCACGGTTTCCTGATCCACTGTGGTTTTATCAAAGGTCTTCCAGTTGATGGCCTTAAGAAAATCATCGGCCATGCCCCGGCTATCCATCCAATCCACCATGGCCTGGTTGTTTCGTATCCCCCCGTTACCCCCGACAATACTGAACATGACAAAACCATCCCGGCAGCGATAGAACTGCCGCATATCCGCAAAAGCCGACATCCCCGTCCGTCGCTCTCCGGCCCGGTAAAGATTCCGTTGGACGGTCTGCCAATAAGGGATGGCACTTCCGGAGGTCTGAACCATGATGTTAAAAGCGGCAACATCGATCTGCTGGCCTTTACCGGTTCTCTTCCGATAGTAGTTGGCAATCATCATCCCGGTGGCGGCATGGGCGGATGCATTCACATAGGCCTGGGGAATACTGATACGGATGGGATGCTGGTCCGCGTATCCCATGCAGTTGATCTGTCCGCCCATGGCACACAGAACCAGGTCTGACGCCTCATAATCCCGGTAAGGGCCGGTCTGGCCCCAGGGAGTGATGGAAGCCATGATCAAACGCGGGTTGGTTTGCTTGAGGGTTTCATAATCCAGTCCGATGGAACCGAGATACCCCGATTGGAACGATTCAATGACAAAATCCGCCCCTTGAACCATGCGGAGAAAGAGGGCTTTCCCGTCCACAGATTCAAGATTCATAGTGATGCTGCGTTTACCGGTATTATAGGCAAACCAGAACAGGCTCTTCTCCGGATCCGGCTGGTTTTTATAAAAAGGTCCCGTGCGGCGGGCCTTATCGCCCCCGGGGGGTTCTATTTTGACAACATCCGCGCCCAGGTCCGCCAGGATCTTCCCGGCAAGGCAGCCTTTTTCATCCGTTAAGTCCAGAACGCGATAAACCGAAAGTGGTCGATCGTTGGGTTTCATGTTGCTCCTCATTATGATATGAAAACCCCTTCCGGGTCGAGACTGCGCAGCAGCGCCAACTCGTTCTCCGTGGGTTCAGATGCCTTTTGAATCTTGTCCGACACTTTCAAATCCCAACTGCAATGGTCCTTGATCTTTTGGATCATCTGCTCCTCGGTGGATCCATCAACGGCAAAAACCGTGGTTAATTCAAGCTCCGTAACGTTTTTTTCAAGGATGCCCAGATGGGAGATCACGGTGGAAACCTTGGCCCCTGCGCAGGTAACATAGGTCACTTGATCCAGGAAACGGTCTTTTTTCTGTTTGGTGATTACCACCACTTCTGCAGCACCGTTAGCGATGTCATTGCCGCCGCCAGCCCCGCCGATGTAAGTGGTGGCGCTGACCTTGGAGGAGTTGATGTTTCCGGATTTATCGATTTGGGCCGCGCCCAGAATGCCGAGGCAGGCTTTTCGAATGCCGCCGATACAAACCCCGTGGATGTCCACCGCGTCGGTGAGCATTCTGGAGGTGGCGATATTGCCGGAAGAAGACATGAGGGGGTCTGCGGGCCGGGGATCAAAGCCGATGCCTGCGCCCACCATATAGATTTCCCGGCCTTTTTCCTTAAGGTCATAATAGGCCAGCCAGCTGGCCAGCCCGCCGAGGCCGATCCCGGCAAAAATGGCCTTGAATCCGCCTTGGATAAAAATGTCCTGAATCTTTTTGGAGGCGGCAACAATGGCAAATTCGGTTTCGTTGTAAGCCTTGGGCTTGGCAGCTTGTTCTTTGACCTGGATGAACCGGATCGGCCAGTTTTCCTTGGCCGCCTTGCCCTTCAACCGGTAGATCCGCTCGGCCCCCAATTTGATCAACCGTTTTTCATGGCTGTCACAATCCAAAACCCATTCCTTGATCCACTGGTCCAGAGTCTCCTCTTTTTTCCCGGCTTCCCGGAACTCCTGCAAAAAGGGGACATCCACATCATAGGCATCAAACTCCGGCAGCCCCCGGTTGTTCATGGCCCGTGGATGCGCTCCGAACGGGGCCAGACAAACCGCATCCACCATGTATGCCGGAATTTTCACCAGGTTCGAATGTTCTCGGATAAACTCCGTGGATACAATCCTCTCAACCGTAACCACCACTTTACTGCTCGCCTTGGCCCCCCATTCCCGGTCATCGCCATAGGGCGCCAGGATGGTGTTGCCGGCAGCATCCGCGGCCCAGCCGTGATACAGGGCCACATCAGGATTCATGCGTTTTACCACACCGATTTTTTGGCCTTCGAAAGGATCATTGATTTCTGTAAACGCGTGCTTGTTCTCTTCGGCCATTTCACTTCCGGAAATGGAGAGGGTGGGCATGAATGGAAGGTTGAGGGCCCCGGCCATGAGGGCCTGGGTAAAGGTCAGGACGGACCAGTTTTCAAATTCCACGGTCTTGTGACGATAGGCCCGTTGGATGATGGGGTTGGGACTGGGGCTGGGATATAGATCCGCGCAGGTAGTAAAAATGAGTTTTTTCGCCAGACCCCGATGAATCAGGGCCATGGCCTGGGCCCCTCCTGGCAGGCCCATCATCAAGGTAAAAGCAGATCGCCGTTCCCAGAACTGCCGGATGATTTCAGACACCGCCGCTTCCGCCGAACGGGTGATGAAGAGGGACATGCCCTCCTGAACATACGTTGCAATGGCGGTTTTTAAATCAACAACCTTGTTGATTTTTTCAAAGGGTTCCAGGTGAAACACATCGATTTTCATGATATTCTCCGAGATGTTGCCTTTGGTTGGGTAGACACATCGGTCTACCCCTACTCTGCGCCTTCAACCGTAGGGGCGGACCTATGTGTCCGTCCTTATAGTCACTTTTCCCGCTTCATAATGACATTGAACCGGAATTAATATCCAATTTTTTTAAACGGCGCATTCATCTCCTCACACGCGGCCTTGAATCCTTTTTGATCCCGGGTTTCGAAAAAGTTAAATTCCCTCGGTCTGGACCCGGGCCGCTGAAGAACGGAAAACACTCGCATGTCTTTGGCAAAACGGAATCCTGCGGACAGTCCTCTGGAATCTAAAGCCGCATGGAACGCTTCCCGGTTGTTTCTTAAACTGTCCGTCGGGCTGGCCAGTAATACCTGGACCATTTTTTCAACTTCTGCTTCAATTTCATTGGCTGAAACCGCCTTGGAGATCATACCGATCCGTTGGGCCTCTTGTGCATCGATGGTTCTGCCGGTCAATAACAGTTCTTTGGCCCTTTTTATGCCGATCAAATAGTACCAGAGGGGAAGGTCCGTGCACATTCCCATACGAACGGAAGGATCACCAAAGATTGCGTCTTCAACAGCATAGGCAAAATCACACGCCATCATAATTGAGCAACCTCCTTCCAAACATTGCCCCTGTATTTGGGCAATGGTGGGTTTGGGAAACTTCGCCAGGTTTTCAATTCTATCCTGCCTGCGGGCCTGCCGGGTATAGAGGTCGTGCATCATGGGTTTGTTCCGCCAGTCATAGGCCGGATCTGATGTTTCATCTCCATTCAGATCATAACCTGCACAGAAGGACTTACCTGCTCCCTTTATCACCACCACACCAATCTCAGTATCTTCTTCGGCTGCTTTCAAAGCTGCGTCAAAATCCGTCAACAAAGGTTCATTTAAGGCATTATGTTTATCAGGACGATTCAGTGTTAATACAGCTGTCTTCCCTTTTTTTTCATATGTCACATATTCCAAGCTCATGTTCTCACTCCTTTTTCAGGCCGTTATCTTTTCCTTTGCCGTGATTTAATGGCCGCTGAGGCCCCCTGATCCGCCCTGGTTTTAAATATATTGAATTCATCGGAACGGATCCGTTGATGGGTGCCCATGGCATGGGCTATATGGGTTGTATTCCAGGCGGCTTCCAACCCGTCAAATTCCATCATGGAATTCAAACATTTTTTATTCATGTTCAAACTGTCATCCGGCATAAGGGCAACGGCCCGGGCCATTTTTTCAACTTCTTCTTCAAGTTGTTCCAGTGGTACGGCCTTGTTGACAATTCCCCATTTTTCCGCAATCTTTCCATCCATTTTAACCCCGAGGTGGCGGGGCCCGAAAGCCGTTGACCATGTATCGGCCGGCATGTAGCTGGCAATCGTGACGATGGTATCCCCTTTGGGTTTGAACTGGGAATCTTCTGCTGCAATGGTAATATCGCAACAGAGCTGAAAGTTATTACCTCCATATATGCAGTAGCCATGAACCTGGGCAATGGTGGGTTTGGCATAGGTATACACATACTGGTAGAACTCTTCTTTCAACCACTCATCCCGTTCGATGAGCAGTTTGGCAGGCGGACGTTTACCCGCGTATTCCGGACCCAGCTCAATGTCCATGCCGATTTTCGGGATATCATGGCCCGAGCTGAAGGACTTTCCTGCGCCTTTTATAACCACAACCTTTATTTCCCGATCCTCAGCCGCATCTTCCATGGCTGCAACGATTTCTCTCATCATGGGTTTTCCCAGGGGATTGTGTTTCTTCGGAACATTCATGGTTATTCGGGCGATTTTACCTTCTTTTTCATAGATTATAAATTCATAACTCATTTTAATTGTCCTTTCATGGTACGAAAAAGGCTATGGGCGCCGGGCGATAAACAGTAAATAATGGCCAAAATTCCTAACCTATTACCCATTACCCATCCTTAATATCCATATCTCCTATAAGGCGCGTTCATTTCTTCCAATGCCGCCTTCAATCCTTTTTTATCGCGCGTCTCTAAAAAATCAAATTCACCGGCACGAGAACCCGGTCGTTGTAAAATACCAAACACCCGCCGATCACTGGAAGAGCGCCATCCTTCAGCCACCCCCCTGGCATCAGCCCCCATCTGAAATCCTTCCCGGTTGTTGGTCAATCCGTCAAAAGGCGTCAGGGATACGGTCAAAGCCATTTCATCTGCTTCCTGCTCCAGCATATCAGCCGGAACGGCCTTGGTGATGATTCCGATTCGTTCTGCTTCTCTACCGTCAATGGTTTTCCCGGTAAGCAGCATTTCTTTGGCATTTCTGACCCCAATCAAATGATACCAAAGGGGCATGTCCGTTGTCAGCCCCATCCTCACCGAGGGTTCGCAAAACTGCGCATTTTCATCGGCAAAAGAAATATCACACGCCATGACGAGGGAACATCCCATTTCCACGCAATTGCCATGAACCTGGGCAATGGTGGATTTGGAATATCTGGCCAATTTAAAAATGCTCTCCTGTCTGCGCCGCTGTTTCCGAAACAACGTATTCACGTCGGACTGGGTCCGAAAGTCAAAGTCCGTTTCGGCAGTCCCCTCGCCGCTGACATCGTATCCCGAGCAGAAAGCACGACCGGTTCCTTTAATAATAATCGCGGTGACATCCGTATCGGCCTCTGCCTGGTCAAGCGCCGCATTGAATTCTTCTAACATGACGTCATTCATGGCATTCAGCTTTTCCGGTCGATTGAGAGATATTCTGACAACCTCTTTTCTCTTTTCATAGATGATATTTTCGAAACTCATGTTTCCTCCCTTATTCCCGATTTACTCTCCTTGATAATCGATGAAACCCAATTCTGAAGAAATCGTTCTGCCGGTATTCATCAATAATTGAAAATATTTTTGAAATTTTTTTTCATCCAATGGATGGTTTGAAGGTGTACCGATATTAATCCCGGCGACGGGGTCCCCTTTGCGGTTCAATATGGGTACGGAAATCGCCAATGCCCCAATGCTGGATCGAACCTGGTTTATGGCATACCCTTGTTGTTTGATCCGGTCTAATTCGGCAATGATCTCTTTTATATTTAAGGCCTGTTCCCCGGCATCAATATTCATGCGCTGCAATACCTCTTCTTGCTCATCGGCCGGCAAAAAAGCCAGAATCGCCTTACCCATTGAATTTGGGTACATGGGGCGCCTTAACCCCGCCCTAATATTGAATCCGATAAGGTCCTGGGTAATCAGACGTTCAACATAGATCACATCCTCCCCATCCCTGATGACGAGGCTGATGGTTTCACCGGTTTCCAGGTATAACTGTTTCATGTGCGGAAGCGCTACTTTTCGGATCTCCAATCCCGCCAGGATTCCGAACCCGATGGGCAGCCATTTCGGACTCAACCGGAATTTTTTTGTTTTTTTATCTTTGACCAGATATCCGAGTTCCATGAGGGAGTTTGTAATTCTCTGGACGGAGCCCATGGATATTTCTAATTTTTTATTAATTTCGCTAAGACTGTATTCGTAGTTGGGCGCGCCGAAGAGTTCGATCAGTCGAAAGGCTTTGAAAATGGAATGAATCGAATTATTGGTGGAAGTCTTTTTCATTGTTTTATCACTATCCGACAAGTTGTTTCGTATGGCGATATTATTCTATTGCTATTTTGAATGTCAACAATTATTATATGATTATAATGTTATAACTTTAAATTATACTACGAGGTGATTCTTGAACTACAAAACAATCCTGGTCGAAAAACAGGAGGGGGTCGGGATCATCACCCTCAATCGCCTTTAAAATCTTGAACATTCAACATAGGAGTAAAACCATGGCAGGTCTCAAAACAGCATTGGAAGGGATTCGGGTACTGGATCTGGGCCGTTATCAGGCCGGGCCCAGGGCTGCCTTGGAGCTGGCCCGGTTGGGGGCCGAAGTTATCAAGGTAGAGGGGCTGGAAGGGGATGAAAGCAGAAAGGGCATGCCTCAAGTGAGAGGCCAGAGCGGATATTGGGTCCACTACAACAGCGGCAAAAAAAGTATAGCTTTGGATACGCGCATGAAAAAGGGCAAAGAGATTCTTCAGGACCTGGTGAAAATCTCCGATGTGTTCATCCAGAATTTCCGCCCCGGTACCATCGAAAAGATGGGCTTTTCCTATGATGCCCTTCGGGAACTGAACCCCAAAATCGTCATGCTCAACGTCTCGGCCTATGGCCAGTACGGCCCCTATAAAGACCGGGTGGGTTTTGATACCATCGGTCAAGCCATCAGCGGATTGATGTCCATCACCGGTTACCCTGAAAATCCGCCCACCCGTGCCGGTGCTTCCATTATCGATCGCATTACCGCCTTGAACGGGACCATCGGTATTCTGGCCGCCCTTCGGGAAAGGGAATTTTCTGGAGAAGGCCAGGCTATTGATGTCTGCCTGGCGGATTCAGGTTTCAGCCTTACGGAAATCGCCCTGGCCAACTACCTGGAAACCGGAACCGTTACAGAAAGGACCGGCAACTTCCGGAAAGGGGCTTACAATGGGGCTTACAAGGCCGCGGACGGTTGGGTTATCCTTGTGGGATCCAGCCAGAAAGTATTTGAAAGGATGTGTCAGGTCATTGGAAAACCGGAATGGGTCAAAGATCCCCGCTTTACAGACCGACCGGCTCGGGAAACCCATATCGAAGTGATCCGGGAAGCCTTTATCACTTGGTTCCTGGGCCAAGCCATGACCGAGGCCGTGGATATCCTGGCCCGGGCCGGTGTGCCCTGCACGGAAATCAATGACATCGCCCGAGCTTCCGAAAACCCCCAAATCCGGGAAAGGGAGTTGCTGGTGAAGGTCCCGGACCCTTATGCCGGCACCATTCATGTCTCGGGGAAATACATCAAACTCAGTCGCAGTGAAACCGTTGTGGGCTCGCCTCCGGCCATCGGAGAACACACGGAGGATATTCTCGGAGGGTTGCTTAAATATAAGCCTGAGCACCTTCAACAATTGCGGGAGGAAGGGATCATCCTGTAAAGTTCATCAAATGGATGGTTTTTTATGTCTAATCCATATTTTTTAAACCATCAATTTGCTCAACCCATTGCTCAACCCAAATTGCCTTTATATATGAATCCGGGTTTTTCCATTGACACGTTCAAAATGAGCAATATATAAAAAGGACATTCAGATGGCAAACAGAGATGGTGATTGAAAAAAGGAGGAAAGAGCCATGTACGAAGGAATCATAGCAGAGAATGTGGGCATAGCCGGATTTAATGGTGATTTGGTGGAGAGTTATATGGCCAGGCCTTTAGGTCCTGGGCCTTTTCCGGGCGTGGTTGTTTTTCATCATTTTCCGGGATTGGATGAGTGGTCCAGGGAGGTCGTTCGAAGATTCGCTGCCCATAATTATGTCACCATCTGCCCCAATCTTCATCATCGGGAAGGCCAGGGAGATCTTCAGGAAATCGTGAGCAAAGCCTGGGAAGCCGGCGGAACACCGGACGATCAATTTCTGGGCGATCTGGAGGGCGCCATCCGGTATCTGGAATCCACCCCCGTGCATAACGGGAAAGTTGGCGTCATCGGATTCTGCTCCGGCGGCCGCCAGGTTTATCTCTCCGCCTGCAGGAATAAAAAAATAAACGCGGCTGTGGACTGTTACGGCGGAGGAGTCGTGGTGGGATCGGATAAGTTGACCCCAAGACACCCCATGGCCCCCATCGACATGACCAAGGACATGGGTTGCCCCTTATTGGGATTGTTCGGCAAGGACGACCAGAATCCAAGCCCTGAACACGTGGCCCGCATGGAAGAGGAACTGAAAAAATACAACAAGACCTATCAATTCAAATCCTTTGACAACACCGGCCACTCGTTCTTTACCATGGAATCCCCGGCCTACCGCCAGGACGCCGCTCGCAGCGGATGGAAAAAGATATTTCAATTCTATGGGGAGCATCTTCGTTAGAGTTCCGTGAGAACAAACCATGAATTGCGAGAATCTCTTGTCCTTCACGATTCATGGTTTGTTCCCGTTTCAGCCGATTTTGTTCCGAATGCTAAGGGATACGCAATCCCACGGGTGTCCCTGTGATCCCCTCGTCAGGAGATTACGCTTTTCTTTGCAGACCTTTCATTTCAATTCTTTTAACAACATCTTTTGCTACTTCCCGAATTTCAGGGGCTGTTTTCACATCTTCTCCAAGAACCATTTTGAGGCCCACCACGAGGGGCTCAAGATGCTTTTTAGCTTCAGATTCCAACAGAATTTCAAGTGCTTCCTTGGCATGTCCCGATGCCACCATTTCCCCAACAAATATGTTGGCAACGTTTTTGTTGAGAATACAATAGGAGAAAAACAGGCTGTCAAGCTTATGCAACAATTTTGTTGGCAAATATAGACGCGACCTTGTATCAAATTCCTTTTTTCAAGATAACAGGTTTATTTTATTCTTTATCTTGAACATACTCCGGGATTCTTAGCCTCAACCATAGCCCTGTCTATTTATTTATATCCCGAAACAATTAATTGACCAACTTGGTCTAATCAGGTATGGTTGGTCTATACAAAATCAACTCACAGGAGTTTTAAATGATTATCAACATTTCAGAGGCGAAAACAAATCTGTCAAAATTGGTTGATATGGCCTATCACGGTGAAGAGATTATTATTGCCAAGAATAATCTTCCACTGGTTAAGTTGGTACCCCACAAGCCGAGAGAAAAGCGCAAGCTTGGATTGTTGGCAGGGCAGATCAATATTCCCGACGACTTTATGAACGAGGATGCCGAGATCAATGCCATGTTTTATGGGGAACATTCTTGAAAATCTTGATTGATACCCATATATTTCTATGGATGTTATCTTTCCCGGACAAGCTTAACGAAAAGAGACGTTATTCCATAGAGTCTAGAGCGAATGAAATTTTTCTCAGTTCCATGAGCATTGCAGAACTCATGATCAAGCATTCCATAGGAAAAATGAATATCGATTTTGATCCCCTCGGCATGGCCGAAAAAACAGGCGTTGAGATTATGAACTTTTCAGGCACCGACGCCATGCTTTTGGGAAAAATGCCTCTGCACCACAAAGATCCCTTTGACAGGATGATTATCGCTCAGGCCATAGCAAATGGATTACCCGTAATGACGGATGATCCGAAATTTCTGAAATATGAATGCAAGGTTGTTTGACCTGCGGAATGTCCTGCACCCAAAATTGCCAGGGCCTGTGCTTAAATCCTACGACCACAAAAACCCCTCCTTTTTAACCATGGAACAAACAGAATGCAAGGAAGCACAAGGAACGGTTTTCCGGACTTTTTATACGTCCATCAATCATCCATGGGCCAGGCCCCAATAACATCTTTTTCTTCAAGCCTTGCGATTTCCTCCTTGGAAAGGCCCAGGATCTTCTCCAGGACATATTCATTGTGTTCACCCAAACAGGGGGCGGGTCTGTGGGGGAATGTTGGAGGATTTGAAAACTTCATGGGCAAACCGCAGTACTTCCGCAAGCCGCATTCAGCATGATCCATCTTCTGAAAGAATCCCCTGGCATTTAAATGTTCATCCTCCAGAAGTTCAGCCGCGTCCAGAACGGCCCCGGCAGGGACGCCGGTCGCCTGAAGCAGGCGCATGGCATCCAAATGGGTATGTTGCCGGGTCCAGGCTTGAATAAATTCATCCAGTTCATCCTGATGGTTCCTGCGATTGACCGGATCGGAAAACCGGATATCCGTTATCCATTCCGGATGTTCCATAGCCTGGCACAGGTTTTTCCATTCCTGTTCAGATGAAACAGCAACGGCCACCCACTTGTCTTCCCCCTTGCACCGGAAACATCCCTGGGGGGCATGAACGGGATGCCGGTTGCCTATACGGGGCGGTATTTTGCCGTCCAGCGCATACCCCAGGACGGCTTCTCCAATAAGGCAGGTGGCGGATTCGGCCTGGGAGAGGTCGATATGCTGACCCTGGCCGGTTTTCAGCTTATGGAATACGGCAGTCAAAATGGCGCCTGTGGCATGCAATGCAGCCGCAGGATCCGGATAGGCGTTTCCGGATATGCGTGCGCCCTCCCCCGGATAGCCCATCAGGGAGGACAGGCCTGAAAAAGGCTCCAGGTTGGTGCCGTAGGAAACATAATTCCGATAAGGGCCTGTCAAACCGTATCCCGGCATGGAGCAGAGGATAATTCCGGGATTGACCGCCTTCAGCACCGGGTAATCCAGACCGAAATTGGGCATGACCCGGGGGCTGAAATTTTCCAGCACCACATCGCTGATTTTGACCAGGCGTTTGAACAGGTCCGCACCTTCGGGGGTGTTCAATTCCAGGGTCAGTCCCAGCTTGTTGCGGTTGAAATCATTGTCCGTGGACCGTCGGTTCCAGGGGGTTTTACCCGGGTCATTCTCCGGGAAAATGCCCATCATCTCTGCCATGTCCTGAGAAATTTTACTCCCTGAAACCGTGGTCCGGCCCACAATGTGAATGACTTCCGCGCCCAGATCCGCCAGGATTCTGCCCGCAAGGGGCCCGGACCAGACCCAGGTGAGATCGAGTACTCTGATTCCTGTTAACATATATTAAACAGTACCTTCATATTTCAGCCGGTCCAGTTCCATGCGGCTCAGGCCAAGGCAGTCTATATAGATTTCCTCATTATGCTCCCCGATTAAAGGGGCCCGTTGATATTCCGCCGGCGTTGCCGACAACTTGAAGGGAGGGCCGGCATAAGGCAGTTTCCCTGCAACAGGATGATCCAGTTCCACCCAGAAATTCCTGGCCTGATATTGGACTTCGGAAAGTAGGTCGGGCACATCGTTCACCAACGCTGCCGGAACCCTCCACTCCTGGCAGGTTTCAACGACCTCCTTTTTCCTTCTCTGAAAAAACCAAGGCTTCACCAGTGCGTCAAATTCATCCGCATGGGCCAGGCGGTCAAAGCCGGTAGCAAAACGAGGGTCATCCAGAAGATGTGACATCTCCATGAGCAGGAGAAGCCGTTCAGCCTGGTCTTCGGTGCCGGCTGCAATGGAAACTTCTCCATCCTTGCAGGGATAAAGGGTGACAGGATGGGTCCACAGATAACGGTTTCCTGCCCGCTTCTGAATTTTACCCGAATAAACAAACCGGTTGATGGTAAATTGATGAATAGACGCCATGCTTTCCAAGATGGAAATATCTATGTAACGACCCTGGCCGGTTTGTTCCCTGCTGATCAAGGCGGCCATAATCCCCGTATAGGCATGCAATCCGCCCTGGTAGGCAGGCTGTTCCCCTCCCCCGGCCAGAGGTTCCCTCTCCGGGTCTCCGTTTACAAACATATACCCGCTCAATGCATTTTCCACCAGCCGTCCTCCCTGATAATCACGGTAGGGGCCGCTTTGTCCAAAGTCCGTGATGGAGGCCATGATCAAGCCGGGTTGAAGGATCTGAAGGTGCTCATACCCCAGTCCCAGACCGGCCAGATACCCCGGCCTGAAGTTTTCCACCAATACATCCGTGTCCTGGATGAGGCGTTTTACCAGATCCGCACCGGCAGAGGTCTCAAGATTCAGAGTAATGCTTTTTTTCCCGGTATTGAGGTAAAGAAAAAGGGCGCTGGTTTCAGGGTCCGGTTGATCGTTGGGGAAGGGTCCCACATGCCTTGCCATATCTCCTTGACCAGGGGATTCCACCTTCATGACCTTGGCCCCGAAGGCCGCAAGAAGCTTGGTGCAGTATGGCCCGGAGATTTGACTGCTCAAATCCAGAACGTTGATGCCATTCAGGGCCTTCTTGTTCGGGGGGGTATTATTCACTGGCAGGCTCCCTAAGTGCAGGGGTGGACTTTATGTCCACCCGGCCGATGTTGGGGGCGGGAATAAATCCCTCCCCTACGGAGTGAAGGATGAGTTCACTTGTTTCAAGGTTAGGAAAATTTCCCTTCCGGATTCTTTCATTTAATGCCACTGGTGTTGGTTTATCCAAAATATTGAAAAAAGTTTAGGCAATTTAAGAGGGGCTGTCAATTTGATTTTCCAAATTCAAAAGGGGAACCCATGCGCAAAATGTGAATAAATTGAAGACAGGGTTGATTTATTGTGTATAAAGTTATAATTTTAAGTTTAATCATCGATTCCCTTTCCAGGGGAATCATGTGGCAAGAAAACCAGGGTTCCTTAAACGCTTGACAAACAACATTTATTAAAGAAAAACTTTCGAAAATATACCATAAACCGGAAACAAACCATGATTGAACAACAAGTTCTTTTTGAAAAAAAAGGGTCCATCGGCATCATCACTCTTAACCGGCCCGGGCAAAGCAACGCCGTCACTGCGGAAATGGCCGCAGAACTGAAGGCGATTCGCTCCGGGATCAGGTGGGACAGCGATATCCATGTTTTTTTGATTATGGGCAAGGGCCCGGATTTCTGTATCGGGACCGATCCCGAGGTTTACGGGCTGTTTGATAATAGAGAAGATCTGGTCACGCACCTTTCCCTGGCATCCTCCATCGCTTCACTGACCCAACCGACCATTGCCGTCATCCAGGGCAACGCCCTGGGCCAGGGCCTGGAACTGGCCCTGGCCTGCGATATAAGATTCGCCTCGGATCAATCTCATTTCTCCATGTCTCAAATAAACAGCCGTGAAATGCCCTTTGATGGGGGCACCCAGCGTTTGCCACGCCTGGTGGGCCGAACCAAGGCCTTGGAACTGATCCTTACGGGGATGACGGTTGGTGCTACTGAGGCGAACCGCATGGGATTGATCAACCGGGTGTACTCCCAAATTGAATTGATCCCTTCAGCCTTGAAGATAGCGGAAGATCTGTCGGCCAAGGGGCCGGTGGCATTAAGATACGCCAAGGAAGCCGTCATGAAAGGCCTGGATTTAACCTTGGACCAGGGGCTTCGATTGGAAGCGGATCTTTACTATTTACTTCATACAACCCATGACCGCCAAGAGGGGATTATGGCGTTTCGTGAAAAAAGAACCCCGGAGTTTAAGGGAAAATGAACCCCTTCGAAACCCTGATCTATGAAAAAAAAGGGCCGGTTGCCCGGGTCATCCTGAATCGTCCGGAAGTGTTGAATGTCCACAACATGGCCATGCGGGATGATTTATTTGAAGTGCTCTCAGGCATCCGGGAAGATGACGATGTCCGGGTGGTGGTCTTTAAGGGTTCTGGAGAAAAGGCTTTTTGTGCTGGAGCAGACTTGAATGAATTTTTAACCGCCCCTCCCCCTGCTGCAGCCAGGGACGTGCGTTTTGACGCGGATCTCTGGGACCTGTTTACCCATATGCCCCAACCCCTCATGGCCGCAGTTCATGGGTATTGCCTGGGTTCGGGCATTGAAATCACCCTTTGCTGCGATCTGGTCATTGCTTCAGAAGATGCCAGATTCGGGTTACCCGAAATGGGCCTGGGGATCATCCCGGCTGCGGGTGGGACTCAAACCGTTCCCCGTGCCATTGGAAACAGCCTGGCCCTGGAGATGATTCTGATCAACCGCTGGGTGGATGCGGATGAGGCCCGCCGGATCGGCATGGTAAACCGTGTGGTGCCCAAAGACCGGCTGTGGACTGAAGCTGAGGAGACGGCCTCCCAAATTGCTGCCTTCGACGCAGCGCTGGTCCGGTCTGTTAAAGCAGCTGTGCTTCGGGGAATGGACCTTTCCCTGGACCAGGGTTTGGAGATGGAAAGAAGACTGGCGTTGCGTCTTAATCGTGAATAAGGAGAAAAAATGAACACCACTGATTTTTTAAATATTGCCGCTGCCATCTGCCCTGACCGGGACTTTATGGTCTTTGAGAATAAGCGGCTGACCTATGAACAGGCCGATGACCGGATCAATCGAATGGCCCATACCCTGGCGGGACTTGGGGTGGATAAGGAAACCCGGGTCGGGATGCTGAATGTCAACAGTCCCCAATACATTGAAACGTATTTTGCTACTGCCAAAACCGGAGCCATCTTTGTCCCCTTGAATTTCAGGGCCAGGGCGGATGAACTGACCTACATGATCAACCGGGCGGAAATTAAAGTGCTTTTTGCGGGAAAGCGTTATGTGGATCTGGTCCGGGAGATACTTCCCAGCCTGGCCGGTCTTGAAACCTGCATTTCCATGGATGGCCCGGAAGAAAAAATGCTAACTTATGAAGACCTGATTGCCTCAGCCTCGGATGAACCCTATTTCGGGGATATTGAGGATGAAGATACCACCATCCTGATGTTTACTTCCGGTACCACGGGCCGGCCCAAAGCCGTTCCTTTAACCCATGACGGTTTTTCTTCCTATATTCTGGAAAACGTGGAGCCGGCGGATCCGGAAATGGAAGAAAAAAACATTCTCACGGTTCCCCTGTACCATGTTGCAGGCATACAGGCCGTATTGGCGGCCGTTTATGGAGGACGGACCCTGATTTTGATGAGCCAATTCGAGGTCAAGGGATGGCTGGAAACCGTTCAAAGCGAAAAAGTCAACCGGGCCATGCTGGTCCCCACCATGATCAAACAACTGATCGATTTCCCGGATTTCAAGCAATTCGACCTTTCCAGCCTTAAGGTTATAACCTATGGCGCGGCAGCCATGCCTTTTGAAGTGATCAAGAAGGCCATCGCCGCTTTCCCAGGAGTCTCTTTTATCAATGCCTTTGGCCAGACCGAAACCGGCTCCACCATTGCCATGCTGAGCCCGGAAGATCACGATCTTTCCGGAACGGATGAGGAAAAGGCCCTGAACCTGAAAAGGCTGGCATCGTCCATCGGTAAGCCCCTGCCGGATGTGGAGGTTCAAATCATTGATGAAAACGGAAACCCGGTCCCGGCCCATGTTGCAGGAGAGATTGTGGCACGTGGGCCCCGCATCATGAGTGGATACTGGCAGGATGCGGAAAAAACCGCCAAAGCCTTTACCCCGGACGGATGGCTGAAAACCTCGGATATGGGGTATATGGATGAAGAGGGGTATATCTATCTTGCCGGACGGGCCGATGACCTGATCATTCGGGGAGGGGAAAACATATCCCCCAGGGAAGTAGAGCAGATTCTAATGACCCATCCGAAAATTGTGGATGCCGCCGTTGTCGGAGTTGCCAGTGAGGAATGGGGCCAGGAGCCCATGTCTATCGTGGTGCTTAAGGAAGGGGAAACTGCTTCCCAAGAGGAGATTATCGATTTTGCAAGGACAAAACTGGCTTCCTATAAACGTCCCCGTTCGGTGATCTTTGTGGATAACCTGCAAAGAAACGCCATGGGTAAACTCTCCCGGAAAAGACTGTTGAAACAATACGGGCGATGAGGTTATCAACAAGAATTACCACTTTCGAAGTCTGAGGTTTGAGGTTTTTTGGGCAGACACATAGGTCTGCCCCTACGATTTCATTTGCAACCCGTAGGGGCGGGCCTATGTGTCCGCCCTTAAGACTGGGCTTAATTTAATGACATTGAGGTTATCATTTGACTTTTAACCGGATCTGTTTAAAAATGGCATTAATTTTGTAACAGTTCTTTATTATTATATTTTTTATCGCTTAGCGATAAGCACACATTTGAAGGAGTCCTAAAATGGCCAACCAAATTGGGAAAAAATATACCTGCGAAGCATGCGGGGCCGTTTATATCGTTACCAAAGGCGGCAAAGGTCAATTGGTCTGCTGCGGGAAGCCCATGGAAATTAAAAAATAATTTTTCTCCAGTGTTTTGGTAATTGAGAAAGGAGATGCAGTATGAGTCAATTAGGCAAAAGGTACGAATGCACGGCATGCAAAACCGTTATCCTTTGCACAACGGCCGGCAAGTCCAACCCGGTGTGCTGTGAAAAGGAGATGGAAATACAAAAGCCCAAAAAGAAACCTTCATCCGATTGATTGAAGGAGAATCAAACCCCATGCGAAAAACAAGAGTTTGTCAACTGCTTGGCATTGAGTACCCCATCCTCCAGGGTGGCATGCTATGGATAGCTGATGCCGGCCTGGCTGCTGCGGTCTCCAATGCCGGTGGATTGGGCGTGATCAGCCCCATGGCCGGCATGCCCCCCCATGGTAATCCGGTGGAAAACCTCGAAACCCAGATTCTAAAGGCCAAGTCGCTGACCCAAAAACCCTTTGGCGTGAATATCCCCCTGGATCTTAGGGACTGCGGCCTGATCCTGGATCTTCTTCTAACCCACAAGGTCAATGTAGTGATTACAGCAGCCGGTGATCCAAGACTTTACACGGACCTATTACACAGTGGAGATGCAAAAGTCCTCCATGTGATCAGTTCGGTCAAGCACGCCAGAGTCGCAGAATCCGCCGGGGTTGACGCCGTCATTGCTGAAGGCGTTGAAGCCGCGGCCCGGAATGGATTTGATGAACTGCCGCTCTTTTCTTTGATTCCCCAGGTGGCTGACGCGGTAGAGCTACCCATCATTGCCGCAGGCGGAATCGCGGACTCCCGTGGGATCGCCGCGGCGTTTGCCCTGGGGGCAGAAGGGGTTCAACTGGGAACCCGTTTTGTGGCCGTCAAAGAATGTATTGCCAGTGAAAAATATAAGAAAGCCATTGTTGCCGCCACGGATACGGACACGGCCATCACCTGCCGCTCAATCGTGCCCTCCCGAAGTCTCAAAACCACGGAATTCACACAGATCCTTTTGGGAATGGAAGAAGCCGGCGCAACAGAGGAAGAACTCCGAGAATTTATGGGTCATGCGGCCTCCAGACGAGCCGGCCTTGAGGGGGATCTTGATAATGGCGAGGCCTATTGCGGTTCCTCCGCCGGGTTGATCCATGATATTCCAAGTGTAGCAGAAGTGATCCGAAGGCTTGTGGACGGGTACCCGGAGGTATTGGACAAACTTTAACTTTAACATCAGATGGATTTCCCCCGGATCAAAATCATCGCAGCCCATATGAACGGTTATGTCAACGGGCGCCTCGGGATCAGTTTGACCATATTCAGTACTTACAAACCAAATGCCACCCTCCCACCAACAATCGTCATTTCTACCTGAATATCCTTCAAGGCTTCTTCATCAACAGCAAATGGATTGTCGCTTAAAACCACCAGGTCGGCCAGTTTCCCTGGAGCAATACTTCCTCTTTGATGTTCTTCAAATAAACTTCTGGCGGCATTTTTAGTATACAGGGCGATGGCAGCATAGACATCTATTTTTTCTTCTTTCACTACCATTCCCCCTTCCCTTGCCCTTCGGGTGACTGCCCCATAGATCCCGGCCAGAGGGTTCACCGGGGCAATGGGGGCATCGGAACCTCCTGCCATAATCACATTGTTTTTAATCAGGCTGGCAAAAGGATACAATGTGTTCATTCGGGGTGGCGTAATGGTTTTCAAATAGCGGTCACCGCTGAAATAGATAAAATTTGGATTGGAAACCACCATGATCCCCGAAGAAGCGATTCTTCGAATCAGGGATGGAGGGCACAGGGAGCAATGCTCGATGCGGTGCCGGGGGTCCTTTCTTGGATAACGCACCAAGGCCTGTTCAATGGCGATGCAGGCTGCTTCAACCCCAGGTTCCTCGATGGCATGGATGGCTACCTGCAGACCTGCTTTGTGGATGGAAAACACGATTTCGTTTAAGTCTTCCAGGGTGGGATATAGTTTCCCGGTGGTTTCTTCCAAGATAATTTTTACCGGTCCCGGCATGAGCTGATTTCTATCCACGGTCATCGGAAAAGGGTTTGCCTGGTATTCCCGGAAAACTTTTACACCCAGCATCATCATCACCCGGCTGTCCAATATTCCGTCTGTGATCCACTGCGCGAACGATTGCCAGCGTTCCAGATCATTCCGGGATGAGGCATCGCAAAAGCTTGTAATACCATTCTTGATTAATTCTTGATTGGCCAGTTTCACACCCTGTTCCAGCAGACTTTTCTCCAATGGTGGCATTAAGGACGAAAGAAAATCCCCCGTCCCGTAAAAGATTCCGTTGGGTTCGCCAGTCTCCATATCCCGTTCCATCAACCCTCCCGGAGGGTCCGGTGTTTCGATGGTTATGTTGAGCAAATTTAAAGCCAGGGTATTTAAAACTTGGGCATGGCCGGACCGGTGGGTGAGTCTCACCGGGTGATGGGGAGCAGCCTGGTCCAGGTCCCAGCGGGTTGGGTCTCTCTGCTCGGCCAGGTAAACCTCGTTATACGCCCCGGCTCGAATCCAACTGCCGAACGGGTGTTTAAGAGTCTCCTGATGAATCCTTTCCTGGATATGGGAAATGGAAGAGATGCCGTGGTCCGGGCTTAGATTTACCGTCACCAGACTTTCCGCAAGAGCCCGAAGATGCAGGTGTGCGTCCATAAAGCCCGGCAAAACCGTTCTGCCATTCAGATCAATATATTCGGTATGGCTATTTTTCAGCCCTTGGAGTTTTTCCCGAATGCCCAAGGCCAAAATACGTCCATCTTGAATGAACAGACTGTCGGCCCCTGGAAAATCAGGGTTCATGGTTTTGATTAAGGCGTTGGTTATGAAAAGAGAAGTCATGTTTAAAAGGACAAAATAATATGAACCTGCTTTTATTAAGGGTTGAGCTTATGTTTTGTTGATTGGGGTGTCAATCTCTTTGTTAATATTATATGCTTGACATATCAAAGGCTTTGGTCAATAAAGAGCAAAATTGAATGGATGAGGAAACGATTCATAAATTCATGATAAAAAATCTCTCAAACACTACGACGAAAAGGACACCCGGGCGTACCCGCCGCGGCCAGGCTTGGTGCGGTCTTTTTTCCGGAGACTTCATGATATAATTTTCTTCCGAAACTAAAATCCACCAAGCCCGGGCACTGAAAACGCCCGGGCTTTTTTTTTGAGTAATGAATGAAAGGAAGGTGTAAAAAATGTCCAGCATCGAAACATTCAAGACAGAAGACAGTTTGATGGCCCCTTTTTTCAACAAGCAAAAGATCTCTATTGAAAGGGGTGAAGGGGTTTATGTGTTTGATGAAGAAGGAAACCGATACCTGGATTTTACGGGTGGCTGGGGTGTAACAAGTTTGGGTCACGCCCATCCGGTGATTCTGGATGCATTACTTGAACAGGGGAAAAAGATTATCCAGAACCCGAATTCCGGACTGACCTATTCTCCCGCCAGGGCAAAATTGTTAACGGTTTTAAGAGAAATATTACCCGATCATCTGACAAAAATATTTTTTACCAACAGCGGTGCCGAGTCCAATGATGCAGCCATAAAGCTGGCCCGGAAAACAACGGGAAGAACGGATGTTATTTCCGCTCACGGAAGTTTCCATGGCCGAACGATCAGTACGGCATCCGCCACCGGACAATCAAAACACAGGGACAAGTTCCATCCCCTGATGCCGAACTACCGGTTTGTGGAATTTAATCACCTGGCGGCCATTGAAAGGGCGATGGATGGTAGCGTGGCGGCCGTAATCCTTGAACCGGTGCAGGGAGAAGGTGGTGTTCGTGTTCCAGCAAAGAATTATCTCAAGGAAGTCGAAAAGCTATGCCATAAAAACGGGAGCCTTCTTATTGCTGATGAAATCCAAACCGGTTTTTGCCGGATGGGCCCAATGTTTGTTACCGCATCGCTGGGGGTAAAAGCAGACATTCTTACCCTGGCAAAGGGGATCGCCGGTGGTTTCCCTTTTGGAGCTTTTGCCGTTTCAAAAAGGGTGGCAGAGAAGATTGAAATCGGAGATCACGGAGGCACCTATTGTGGAAACCCACTGGGTTGTGCTGTTTCATACGCCGTCATTCAATACCTGATAAAAAACAGGATCTCAGAGAATGTTCTGAAAATGAGCAAACTGGCCTTGCAGCATCTTTCTAAGACAAAGAACAAATACCCGGATATGATTTTGGAAATTAGGGGAAAAGGTCTTCTTCTCCTGATTGATTTTGGCAGCGAACCCATGGCGACACAAGTGAAGAATACTTGTCTTACAAACGGGTTAATGGTTACACAAACCAACGGAACCGGCATCCGGGTTTTTCCGGCCCTGACTATTGAAGAGCAGGAATTGGAGGAAGGGTTGGCTATTCTGGACCAAGTGATCGCAATGATTTCTAAATGTTCGTGAAAGGGCTTAAGAAAACTGAATAGCACTCCCTATTTCAGGTCAACCACCGCCCAGAATCGGCAGCAAATGCACAACGTCGCCCTCCGTCAAGACGGTTTGACGGGGGGCGTTATTTTTGTTGACCAGCAACATCAGCAGGGTTTCATCATCCACAAAAACC
>VMSV01000266.1 GCA_013791935.1 Desulfobacteraceae bacterium
AAAAGCTACCGCATGAAAGAAGTCGTAAAAGAATAAAACAAAGGGGTCGGCCATGTACGAATTACTTCACGGCTGACCCTGTTTTACCCAAACATTTTTAAACCGGGATTTTTATGACATTTTCAGGGCAGGGCTAACACCTATACACCTATTACACTAAAGAATATTGATAAATATTCTTTAGGCAACATAGTTTTCTTCATGAGCAATATAAGTTCATTTATTGTGAATAGGAAATAATCGTTCGAGGCTCAATAAAACGGTCAGGGAAATTAGGTGAGAGATAGGATGCATAATATTCTGGAACAAAAGTTGGCTGGTTCTCGAATGGCAAAGAGTCAGAAGAAAAGCGCCCCAACCCCTGATCTCGCAAATAAGATTTTCTTTGATCACATCGGAATTAAAGCTTGTTGTAATTCTGTGAGGGTTCAATGAATCAGAAAGGGAACCAAATAGTAAAAATAGCATTTTTTCAACTTGTTTGCCCTGGGTATAAACGTTCCATGTTTGAAGGGCTACAGAAATTGCCCGGTGTTGATTTGACTCTGTTTGTGGGAGATAAAACACCACCTGGCTGCCCTCCAAGTGAATCGCTTGATACTGTTTCTCATGTTTTGATTCAAAATATTATTGCTATTCTTTTTGGGTTTACGTTTGTCTGGCAAAGGATATCAGAAAAATTTCTGGTTAAAAATTATGATTTGGTTCTTCTTCCTGAAGGCGTGTTATATTTATCCAATTATTACATTATGTTAAAATGCTGGCTTAATAAGGTTCCGTTTGGTTTGTATACACATGGTTTTAATTATCAACGAAGAAATACTTATATATCGAAATTGTTAGAGCGACTGAGATCTTTTGTGCATCGCAGATGTGATGTGTTGATCGTCTACTCAGAAGAAGGGGCAAATCATTTAAATAAAATCAATAATGTATCGTTTGATAAGATTTTTATTGCTCATAATACGCTTGATTTAAATGCAATATTAAAAAGATCAGAAAAATTCTCCGAGGATGATTTATTGCAGTGTCGTGAAACGATGGGAGTTGCTCCTTCTGATGTACTGCTTATGTATGTTGGTCGAATTTCAGCTGAAAAAAAACCTGAATGGGTTATTCAAGCTGTTGAGTATATAAGGGGACAGGGTTTGTCCGTGCATGCCGTTTTTATTGGAGATGGGCCATCTTATACGGCATTGAAAGAATATGTATCAACATTTTCTATAGATGTGCGAAGTAGTATACATATCTTAGGGCGATTCCCAATGGAGGATGTGGATTTATATTTAAAATCAGCAGACATTTCAGTAATGCCAGGGATGACGGGTTTGGCGATTGTACATTCTTTTGCTTTAGGAAAGCCGTATGTCACTGTCAAATCTCCATATCATTCACCAGAGATATGTTATTTGCATCATAGAGAAAATGGCTTGATGACTGATAACAACCTATCCGCATTTTGTGATGCAGTCTTATTTTTAGTAAAAAACCCATTAAAACGGAAAGCTATGGGGAAATGTGCTTATCAATATGCGATTAGCGAACTCTCTATGAAGAACCAATTAAACGCTTTTGAACAAGCGTTTAATTGTATTCGTAATAGAACTCAATGCAACTTGTGACATAAAATTCTCTTGAGTTTATGTAGATGAAAGGTCGACAGAGAGATAGGAAGGAGTATCCCGGTTTGTCAGTTAATAAAGTTAGTCGTATGTTGATAGAGCGTCTGAATGTCATATAATTTCAACGAAAAGCGAATTTCCAGAAACATCATAGCGCCAGCAATCCAAGTACTGATTAGCGGTATTGTGTTTTTTGTTTTATATCGCTACCTGTATGAACGTCTCGGTGCTGAACAGATTGGCGTATGGTCTTTAGTGATAGCGACAACCTCGGTTTCGCGTATTGGGGACTTGGGCTTGTCAGCTGGGGTCGTAAAGTTTGTTGCTCAAGCAATTGGGAGAGATGATACTCAGCGCGCATCTGATGTGATACAGACGGTTACATTGACGCTGTGCTTTTTCATGGCAGTTCTGTTGTCTGTTTGTTATCCCCTATTCATCTTGGCTTTGAACTATTTTATTCCTGCTCATGAAGTTCCTATTGCGTTAAAAATTTTACCGTATGCCTTAGTTTCGCTATGGGTCATGGCTATCGTAAGTGTTTTCAGCGGTGCATTGGATGGTTGTATGCGCATAGATTTGCGTAGCTTAGTGATGGGGTTTTCACACTTGATTTACCTCGGATTGACAATGTTGCTTGTACCCCAATATGGACTGGAAGGAGTGGCAATGGCGCAAGTTATTCAATCTATTGGCTTGATGGTATTGTTGTGGTGGATGCTCAGGCGGCAAATAGTTAAGTTGCCATTTATTCCGAGGCATTTGAAACTTCAAGTGCTTAAAGAAATGATAGGTTATGGAGTCAACTTCCAAATTATCACTCTCATGAACATGCTGTTTGATCCACTCGTTAAAGCTTTGATGAGCAAATTTGGAGGATTAGAAGCACTCGGGTACTATCAAATGGCAAATAAACTTATTCTGCAAGGCAGGTCCTTAATTGTTGAGGCCAGTCGGGTAATGGTGCCTGCCATTGCCGCATTGCAAAAGCATGACATAGTTAAGGCAACACAACTGTTTTTGATTTCGTATCGGATCACGTTTTACGTTGCGGTACTGTTTTACGGATTACTCGGCATATTTATAACTACAATTTCAATGCTTTGGCTTGGTCATTATCAAGCTACATTCATCCAGTATGCCTTGCTGCTTAATTTGGGCTGGTTTACAAATACATTAATTGGTCCAGCTTACCTTGCCAATCTTGGGACTGGAAAGTTACGACCAAATATGATTAGTCATTTTATTATGGGTTTATGCAGCTTACTTGTAGGGATCCCATTAGGGTTTTATTACGGAGGAGTGGGGGTTGTTGTTGGTACAATAAGCGGACTGATTACAGGGAGCATATTTTTGTTGATTTCACATATCAAGCTGGCTGGTTTGCATTGGCCCAGTTTAATCATTCCACAGGATATGACCAAACTTTTGATATTAAGTATTTTTGCAACCTTCTTTTCTAATTATGGAAGATCCCAGCATTCTTCGATAGTGTCATTGCTTGGTATTGCCCTGTTATCTAGCGCATCTTTATTAATGTTGGGATGGTTGAATCCAGCACGAATGGTGCTGATGCGTAGAGGTAAACTATGAAACTAAGTATTCTTCAAAAATTCAGGCTCTCTGAGATTAGAAAAGACAAGTGGCGGTCTTCTATCGGTGATATGACTGAACGGGAAATGAGCTGGCTGAAAATTAGAGAGTTTGTTTATTTTTTAATACGTACGATTAAGCTTATTGTTCTCTTACCGGTTTCAACAGTAAGATACCTAAAGAGTTTTATACTGTTACTGGATGAGTTTGAGAGATTGCATTTTTCACCTTTACGAAAGATTCATTGCGGAATGGATTGCGTGATCGACAGGCAAACCTGGTTGGCAAATGGGCATAACATTCAGTTGGGAGACTTTGTTAAGATTAGTGCATTTTCATCGATAATTGCAGGAAACGTTTCTACGATTAAGATTGGAACCAACACAATAATTGGGCCGGGAGTTACCATCGTGTCAATTAATCATGGCCATGAACTTAATGGGGTGCCAATTCGCTATCAAGCTTGGGAAGATACGGAGGATAGCTCCATTGTCATTGGCGATGACGTATGGTTGGGTGCAAATGTAGTGGTATTACCCGGCGTGGCCATTGGTGACGGAAGTGTTATTGGAGCTGGATTGGTTGTTAAGGGGGCAGTTATGCCAGGAACAGTTATGTATGGAAGAGTTAAAGTTGAAAAAAAAGGGCGTGAAAAAAATGCCATTAACGGATAAAGATATTCAAGTTTTAAAAAAAAAATATACTTGGCCACAGATGCAACCAGAATTTAGCCCGGTAGAATGGATACTTGATGGCGGAGGGAAGGAACTCGTTGTTAATAGAATCTGTAAAGATAAGCCATTCCTAATTATTGAAATTGGATGTTTTCTTGGCTCCTCCATAAAAAAATGGTTCGCTGTATCTTCTAACGTTTATATAATTGCAATAGATCCCTGGGAGGGTGATTGGTGGGTTGATTACGCTCGAATGCATGGGAGGCATTCACTTACCGCGCAATTTGCACGGGAAAATGGACCATACCTAACCTTTTTGTCATCTCTATGGGGATATAAAGAGCGCTTGTTTCCTGTGCGTGGGGCATCACCAGAAAAATTATATGAACTTGCCAAGTTAGGTATACAGCCTGACCTAATTTACTTTGATAGTGACAAAACAGGGATGGACATCGAAATTGCCCATCAGCTTTTTCCTGATGCAATTCTGACAGGTGATGATTGGACATGGGGCATAGAACAAGGATACCCGATTCGTGAGGCGGTCAGGATATTTTCTAAGGATCATGGCTATCAGATAGTTGCCAATCGTGCAACTTGGGTGTTGGCGCAAACTCCACTCAAATTATCAGAAAAAATTTACAACATGTTGAGCTTTGCAAGAGATTTCAATAGAGCCTTAAGACGGTTTGTCAAGTGACTAAAAAAGCTTGGAATGTTTGCCCCGCATGTGGCAATGAAATAATAGACGGCACTCAAGCAATTGTGTTAAGTGATAGGCGAAAAGGGTTGGCAGGCTGTTGGCAACTTATTGAGTGTAATTTTTGCGGCATCATTTCGATGATCCCTATGCCAACGGATGAACAATTGGCAAATTATTACACAGTTTACTCAAAGGATGAAATGGTTGATCTGTCCCAGAAGATTGGCTCGCGTCACCCAAAGCTCAGGAAATTATTTCACCGTTTAAGTGGGGATGTTGATCCGCGAGATTTTGTGCAAGTGTCAAAAAATTTACGGGTACTTGACTATGGTTGTGGCCATGCTACCTATCTGAGCGATTTTCATAATCGAGGAATAGCCATATCAGGAGCAGAGATTGCTGAATATGTAGTCCAAGCATGTCAGAAAAAAGGGTTAGATGTTCAAAAGGTAGAAGACGTTAACCAAATTCCTTTTGCAAATGGCGAGTTTGATATTGTTTATCTTATGCAAGTATTTGAGCATCTCCGGAATCCAAATGAATTTATGCAGGAACTGAATCGGGTGCTAAAAACTGGCGGCATGTTGTATATTGCCGTGCCGAATAAGAAAAGCATTTGGCGTAAGGTGTTCGGAACGAACTGGGTAAGCGGTTGGTTTGCTCCGTTTCATCTGTTTCACTATGACCGTAATACACTTGTTCCTATCGCCCGCCGACATGGTTTCGAGCCAATCAAAGTTTGGAGCAGTACGCCAGAATCCTGGTTTCGGCTCAACCTTAAAGCATTCTTATTCCCAGATGAGAATAGTCTGGATTGGAAGCCAAGCTGGCTTGATATGCGATTGGTTCAATACGTCATAATGGTCGTGCTACGCGGGATAGAGTTGTTTGTACGAGAACGAGATTGTCTGGTGATGAAACTGGAAAAGCGAGGATGACAGAAATGGTTACGCCCAACGTTTTTTGTGTTATTCCTGTTCATAACCGGATAGCAATTACGCGTCAATGTATTGAATATCTGGCTAAACAAGATTACCCAGCGATTCAAATCATTGTCGTTGATGATGGCTCTACCGATGGAACTGGAGAATATCTTACGCAGTGCGAGTTACCCAATTTGACCGTACTCAAGGGAGACGGAAATCTCTGGTGGGGCGGGGCGATGCACATGGGTATAAAATTAGTTGCAGATTTGGCGCAAGATACCGACTATCTCCTGATGTTAAATGATGATGTGCGTATCGAAACTAATTTTACATCCTCGCTGGTGAATGCGAGCGCGGCTCTTGGAGGTGCGGTAGTCGGGGCGCAACAGCGCGATGAGGCTACACGCGAGCCCATAGGATATGGTTACCGCATTGATTTTTGGGGGATGCGTTTTATCCCTTTGGATAGCAACGATGATACAATGGTTGATGCCCTGCCTGGGAGAGGGGTGTTGTTCCCATATAGAGCAGTCGCTAGTGTTGGAAACCTCAATAAAAATTTATTCCCCCATTACCTTGCCGATTTGGAATATACGTCAAGAGTGCGTGAAAAAGGTTGGCAGTTGGTAGTGAGTAAAAATGTGGCAATTTTTACCTCGCAAGAAAGCTCGGACAAAGTTTTTAGCGAAAACGGATGGTTTATACGTTACCTGTCTTGGAAGTCTAAAGATTGCATTATAGTAAAATTTCTTTTTTTCAGCTTACGTGGGCCTTGGCCACTTCGCATTTTGGCATTACCCCGCTTCATTTTGGTTAACTGTTTAAGTTTGTTAAAGTATGCATAACACCATAAAACCGAAACGCTGGAAAGGTTTGTTATTGCCTGGATTGTTGGGCCTTGCATCGCTTCAGATGTATGTTTTGATATTACTGCTCCCAAAAGATGAGCAGTCATGGTTAACCCCTTTTCTTGTTCTCCTTTCCGTGGCGTTTGCTTTTGCATGGTGTGTGCCTGCCACAGTGAAGACAGTTGATGGACGGATAGATCCGTTCCATCCAGCAGCGCTATTTATGGTTTTTTACCTTGTGTATTATGTTTTTTCCGGGACTTTGGTTTGGCTTCAGCATGATTATGATTCTTTGTGGGTTGACACCGGCAAATATCCAATATATTTAGTCAATACTGTTTTATTCCTCGGCATTGCTTCCGTTGCTGCGTTTGGTTTGGGAGTGCGCACAAAAATGGTATTTTCTGGCAAGGTCATTCGTAAAATTTTCTATACAGGTGACTCCTTGCGCTTGAAGGAAATGCGATATTTAATTTTTCTTTTTTTTATCGTCGGGATGGGAATTACAATTAGTCACCTTTCGTTGATGGGACCACTCTCAATTGATATTTTGCAATATCTGTCCCCGAGTGCACGACGCGAACATGGATTCCAATGGAGTCAGTTTTTGGTGATTCTGGAGTCGATGCTGAGCTGGGCCGCACTATTGGCGACATTTCATTGCATCTTGCGTTATATTGAGAAAAGGAGAAAAAATGGTGTGGTGATGACATTATTATTCCTTTCTTTTGTGATTGTCATTACCTATGTTATGTCAGGTAAACGTACTGCTGTGATCCCGCTTTTACTTCTGCCGTTGATTTGGAGGCACTATCTGGTTAAGCAACTAAATGTGTCGACTGCGGGCGTGTACTTGGCCATCATCATTGTCCTTATAGGTCTCATGTTGCTCGGTCGTATTGCCGTGCCTTTGCTTATGCGAGGTTTGAATCCATTAGACTACATAGGGAATGACTTTGAGAGAATTATGTTGTTCTACTTTGATACTGGAGAATTGTCTACTTTTGACATGGTTCTTGCGTCCGTGGTGCAACGCGACGAGCTGCTTTCCGCAATGGGTGGTACAATATGGGGGTTTCTTAAATATACATTCGGCACCTTTATTATTTTTATACCAAGGATTATTTGGTCTGGGAAGCCAAGTTATGAGGATCCTGGGCATATTTATTATCAAATATTAACTGGAGGAAATGAAGATGTTGGCATCGCGGTAACGGCATGGGGTACATCCTTTTTGTTTCTTCATGTGGCGGGCCTTTTGTTTGGCATGTTTGTTCTCGGTTGGTTTTGCAGATGGGTATATAACATGCTCGAACCTTGGAGGCATAATCCATATAGTGTCTTCTTTTATTCAATTTTTTATTGGATGATGTTCCAGTTTCTTCGATTTGGAACTCTGGGATTCACTTTCTTGGTATTCATTCAATCGATGTTGGTTGGAACATTGGCCGGACTTGTGCTCGCGCGTAAGAAAGGGCGAGTTGTCTCACAACATATAAGCAATCATGCTAAGCAAAATATCCGAAGAACAGAGTTCTAATAAATAGGCAGGAAAATATTTCCCGCGAATCAACATGATTCTTGATTCCAACGTTTACCTGCAGTGGCTAATCTCTCATACCAACTTAGAAGACTTACACTTCCAACTTGAATTCAGGAAGTATTATATTATGAGTTTAAAAGAAAGAGTACAACGCGAACATGCAGCATTCCGAAAAAGATGTTTACCATTGAGGATGTCGATTTCTATTTGTTAGCCTCTGATATCTCAGTTATGCTTGGAATGACAGGATTATCAATAGTGCATTCTTTTTCCGTTGGCCACCCTTTTGTTACGATTAAATCTCCCTACCATTCACCCGAAGTTGCATATTTAAAACATGGCATAAGTGGCTTGATGTCAGAGTCCGATATCGATTTTTTTTGTGCTGCAATTGAATCTTTAGTTGTTGATCCCTATTTAAGAAATAGAATGGGAATTGCTGCATTAAATTATGCAAAAACAGAGCTTTCCAGGGCAAATAAGAGGTTTCGAGCGGACAATTAGATATATTCCAAACACTCGGTAGATATCAAGAGCAAACGATTTAAAGAATTTAAGGTAACACACAATACTCTAAAAATGAAAATATTAAATATTAATAAATACTACCAGCATACAAGCGGCGGAGATCGATTCTTTTTTGATACTGAAAACATTCTCTCCTCTTTGGGACACGAAGTGATCCCCTATTGTCTCGATTATCGCAATAATTACGAAACACCTTTCTCAAAATATTTTCCGGAGGGAATACCCGGCACAGACACTAATAACCAACCCGTTTTGAAAAAGGTAAAGCTTTTTCTTAATGGCATTTACTCATTTGAGGCAAAAAATGGATTAGCACATCTTATTTCTGAATCTTCACCGGAAATAGCACATCTACATATTCTTCATTATACATTATCTTCGTCTGTTATTGATATTCTTCATTCTAAAGGTATCCCGATAGTCTTTTCTTTACATGATTATAGAATATTTTGTGCTGGTGCTTATTTATATCGCCAAGGTCATCAGTGCCAAAAATGTATTAATGGTCACTATTATAATGCTATTAAGTATCGTTGCGATGGGAATAGTATAGGGAGAAATATTATGGCAACTATTGGAAATTATATATATAAATTTACTGATGTTTATGATAAAGTAGATCTTTTTACTGTTCCGCATGATGGCATGATGGAACTTATGGCCCAGGCGGGTATTCCACGTAAAAAAATAAGAGTTCTTAAAAATCCATTTTCTGTAAATGAAGAATTACCTCTGCCTTCTTTAGGGGAACAAGTTACGTTTTTTGGTTATTTATCTTTCCATAAAGGAATTCTAACTTTATTAAAGGCAGCCGCCAACCTTCCTAATATTCCTTTTATCATATGCGGTAAAGGAGAGGCCTTAAATGAGATTCAAGCATTTATCGAACGGAATAAAATCAAAAATGTCGAAATAGATACTGTTTCGCGATGGCATAACGGATTAAAAAATATCCTTGCTTCATCTCGGTTTGTGGTATCACCTTCAGAATGGCCTACTCCTTTAGAATATTCCACTTTGGAAACAATGAGTTTAGGAAAAGCCATTGTGGCATCACGTATTGGCGGGAATGCCCATATCATAAAAGATGGAGAAACAGGTATTTTTTTTGAACCCGGCAATAGCGGTGATCTTGAACGGGCCATAAATTATTTATATTCACGTCCCGAATTGTGCGAACAAATAGGTAAAAACGCTAGAAATGAGATTATTCAGAATTTTTCTGAAGATGCGTTTTACCAAGAACTCATTAACATCTATGATGAGGCTATTGATTTGAGACGTAATCAAATTTAATTTCCTATTTAAAGATATACACTGAACACACTACTCATAAAAATATAGTAAATGAAAAATGACCCCCCAACTAAATGATAAATTACGTGATCGTGTTGAGCATGAGAAGTCAGCTCATACTGAAGATGACATCCTTAAAAAGAACATAGAACTAAAAGGCCTTTTCCCTCATCTTTCAGTGTCTCCGACAATGCAACGTCTGGAAAAGGATTTTCATCTATATCTCGAAAATGTTAAAGGTTTACGAATACTCGATTTAGGTTGTGGATACGGAGAACAGAGTTTAGATCTGCTACAACGTGGTGCTTCTGTCTCAGGGATCGATATCAGCCAAAAATATATTGACCATACTATTAAGGAAGCTCATAAATTTAATTTTAGCAAGAGTAGTTATGACTTTAGAGTCATGGACGCCCATGCACTTGATTTCTCCGATGCGATTTTTAATTTGGTAGTAGGACGTGGGATACTTCACCACCTTGATTTAAAAGTGGTAATGGGAGAAATACATCGCGTTCTTAAAACAGGTGGTAAGGCTCTATTTTTGGAACCACTCGCAGCTAATCCATTTCTAAAGCTATTCAGAGTCCTAACGCCTCATGCCCGAACTAAAGATGAACGGCCTCTATCACCTGAAGATATTAGAGATATCGAAAATAGCGACTGGCATGTACAAAATAAATATTACGGCCTTATATCTGCTCCTGTAGCCATTTTTTCATCTGTTTTTTTGAGACCATTTGCTGATAACTTTCTTTTGCATTTGGCTGATTCCATCGAGTGCAGAGTAAATCTTATAAAAACATTGGAACCGTTGAATCAATATGTTCTTCTCAACTTAATCCGAAAATAAAATTAAGTTCCGCTTGAACAATTTCTAAGTTTTGCGTTTTTTCACAACTCCAACACAATCACCAAGACAATGAATTCGGTATGTTGAACAATAGAGATCATAATAAATGCATTGTTTGTTTTGATAAAATTGAAGATTTAAATTTTAACCTATTTGATACTCGGTTTGGAATTAAAAATTTGTATCAAATCGGAAAATGTTCGAATTGCGGGTTGATACAAATTTTCCCTCTTCCGTCTGAGGATGACCTTAAAGCACTTTATGAGGAAAATTATAATTTCGGTGGTGAATCAGGAACAGTTTATTCACGCCTAAGGGATCATTTTCTATCTTCATCAGCCTATCTTTTGTGGCTTTTTTTAGATGGGGATGTATCATTTCACTCCTATTTTGGCAGTGGGTCGCTCCTTGATGTGGGCTGTAATGAAGGCCGTAGTCTGCTTATTTATAAAAAACATGGGTTCCGTCCGGAAGGGTTGGAACTTAATGAAAAAGCTGCTGCAGTAGCAACAGCAAAAGGTTTTAAGATACATACTGAATTGATAGAGGACTTTTATCCTGAAGAAAAATATGATTTGGTTGTGCTTGCTAATGTTTTGGAACACTCGACAAGACCAACCGAAATGATTCGTCATGTAGCCCGAATATTAAACCCCGGGGGGCAGGTTTGGATTAGTTGCCCAAATGTAGAAAGTTGGCAGCGAAAACTATTTGGGCGCTATTGGATAAATTGGCATGTCCCTTTTCACATTGCACACTATTCAAATAAGACACTCAACATTCTGCTGATGGATGAAGGATTCCATATTGAAGATATACGACAGGAATCACCTTCTGCTTGGATGACCCAATCTTTAATTGCAAGATTTTACGCTAAACGCGGAAAGCCCACAAAAAAACTACGAAATCCCTTGTTGGTGGGTTCCATGATGTTATTTATCCGACTTTTTTGTTTTCCTATTCTTTGGTTTGGGAACCATTTTGGTATCGGAGATTGCCTTGTAGTTAAAGCAAAAAAGGATTTTTAATTTGTCCGAAAAAATTGCATTATTTTCTCCATTTTTTTACCCGGAAATTATATCAACAGGGAAGTACAATACATATCTGGTTATGGCTTTACAGCGATTAGGATATTCCATAGACGTTGTTGCCTCTTATCCGTTATATCCTGATTGGAAACCAAGAAAGACAAGTAGTTCTTTGGAGAATGTAAATATTTTTAGGGGCGGATTATTCCCTTACCCAAAAGCTATGGTATTACGCCGGTTTCAGTTGGAACTGGGTTTTATGTTTCATTGCATCCGATATATGCTTTCCAAAAACAGAGGTGATGGAGATATAATAATACCTGTATTTCCACCAATGCTTTTTTTCTTGGCCATATTCGCTTTGCTGCCTACAAAGGCCAACAAAATCGGTATCGTTCATGATGTCCAGGGCATTATGGCAAATGTGGCAAATAGTCTTATGAAAAGCGGTTTATTAGCTTTTATTCGATACTTTGAAAAAAAAGTATTTCATAAATGCGATAAACTTATTTTTGTTTCAAAATCCATGGCTGAAAAAGCAATTACCGACTACGACCTCAAGCCTGATAAAGTAGTTGCCTGCTATCCTTTTGTGAATATCGATAAAAGTATTCTTACAGATGATCTTGCCCCACTTTTCCCGGCAGAGAAAAAACATATTGTATACTCAGGTGCATTGGGCGAAAAACAGAACCCCTTTGAGCTATTGAAACTGTTTCAATCCTTTGTGCAAACCCGAGACGATACGATTTGCCACATATTTTCACGCGGACCGTTGGTTGATGAATTAAAAGAAATAAACCATGTAAATACCGACAGGATCAGGTTTCATGATCTTGTCCCGGAAAAAAATCTGTATGAACTATATTTAAGATCAGACATACAAATCATCCCCCAAAAACCAGGAACCTCAGAAGGATCAATTCCATCGAAACTTCCCAATATTCTTGCTTCAGGTGTACCCACATTCCTGATCGGAGATTCGCATAGTGATTTAGCCAATTTGGTCAAAAAATCCGGAATCGGCTATTGTGCGGAAACGTGGCAAAGTGACATATTAGTTACGCAACTTAATGCTTTTCTTGAATCATCACAACAGCACAATCATAATGTACGTCAGAACATGGTATCAGACTTTGTAAAAGATAATTTTGGGATTGATCAACTCATTAAAATGATTGTACCTTGATCTTATTCTAATATTTTAAGGAGAAGCTGTGAAACGTGCATTAAATACGGGAACCACGAGCTGAGGAATTAGACATCAAGCAAGTGGCTGTTAGGACGTTATATTGAAAATGCATAAAGTAACCAGTAAAAACTGGCAGGGCTGTAGCGCGTTAAGACAATTTTCGACTCACAAAATGAAAGCTGGGAGAGCGGGAAGGACCGTGAGAGTTCCAGGACCAATAAAATACAATATGAACAAGGGATGAAAAGCATCAGTGTAGTTGGTGCAAGACCAAATTTTATGAAAATCGCACCGTTTATTGTTTTGATTTTAAAACCCTCGCTGCTACGCAGAGTGATCCGGATGTATCAAAACGGAAACAATGCACTTCGTGCTTTTAATTTAGGGCTTCGCCCGTAAATTAAAGCCACCCGCTTTGCGGGTGGTTGTTTACTCGGACAATCAAAGAATATAACCGGAACAATGGGAATCAACTGGATCATCTATTGGTTCATACCGGGCAGCATTATGATGATAAAATGTCCAAGGCATTCGGTGGATGACATGGAAGATGTGGTTCGGGCGGTGGATAAAGTCACGCGGGTTGCCATCCGATGAAGACGTAAGACGGACTCACGCAAAGCCTCAAAGAAAATCAGGGGAAGAGGCAGGAGTGAGGTGTGAGGTCAAAAACATGGGTTCACGCAAAGACGCAAAGGCGCTAAGATAATAAACAGGAGATAGGAGAAGGGGAGACGGGGGAACTGAAGGGAAAACAGAGAAAAGGAATTAGCCGCGGATGAACGCGGATTAAAAAATGAAGGGTGAAAGAATAATATCTTGGGTGTGGATTTATGATGCCACTTGAAAGGGCAATTGGAAATTGCCCGCTACGATCCCTGGGACTGTAATGTCTTCATCAAGAGATTCCCAGCGTAATGCAAATCCATCCAGCCTTATTTTGACTTCCTTGAGCTGATGGTCTGTAGCTTTTGATAGAATTTTAAATCGATCAGCCGGAAATCCAATAATGCGGCTATCAGTTAGTTCGATATAAATCCTTCTGCCTTCCACCCAAGCTTTAATTGCGGTAGGTTCTCCAATTTCCATTTTATCAATCTTGGAATTCATTATATTTCCCCATTAAAAAAAGCTGCTTTTCAAATACGATTTTTTCTATTTTTCTGATGCTTAGCGGTGGCACACCTTTATTTCTTGCCAATCGAATCGGTTGAAGCCAGAATTTACACTCGCCATCCGGAGTGGCGACATGAATATGTGGTGGTTCGTTTCCTTCATCTGAATAGAAATGAAATCTGAAGGAACCTATTTACATGACCGTAGGCATAGTGAGATAGTATAATGTCTATTTTTTTATTTCAAGGATAATATTGGGGGTCAGGCTTTCCTTATTGGTCCACAGATTACGCAGATTACACGGATTAAAAATGATCCACAGATGGTCTCACGCCCCGGTGAAACAACACCGACAAAGGTTTTACTGGGCAGGCAAAGGCGATCCGCAGATTACGCAGATTAACGCAGATTAATGGCCTCATGCCAAGGCGCCAAGAAGATTAGAAAGACAGGAGACTGGGAAAGGCAGGGATCAGGGGTCAGGAAAGACGGAGGCAGGAGACGGGAAAGAAGAAGGTTAGAAGATTAGAAAGACAGGGGGCACGGTGATTATTGATAGAGACCCTGGGTCCATTTTCCATCCCAGAGCAATTTGGTGAATTCTTGATAAGGCACGATATGAATACCTTCGTCGGTTTTCCTCATCCTTTTTTCAAGACAAACGATGATCTGCCACTTTACCTCAGGGAAATCTTTTTTGAAATTGACAAGTCCCCGGATATCCCCGGAGGTGATTTTTGACTTGCCCTTTGCTTCAATAGCCACGGTACCTGGCCCCAGGATAAAATCGACTTCGATGCCGCTGGAAAGTCGCCAGTATGAAAGTTCATAGAACAATTCGCTGTATTTTGCGTGAACCGACAGTTCATGAAACAGCCAGTTTTCAAAAGCTTTGCCAAACAGTTCCGATCCGGGCTTGATGGGTCCACGCTTTGCCAGATGGTTGACCACGCCCAGATCCCGAAAATAGAATTTTGGCGCCTGAATCGTGCGGCGCTTGGGCCGTAATGTGAAGGCCGGCAGGAAGGCGCCCATCAAGGTATCGATCAGGATGCCATAATGGTCCCGGACCGTGGAAACTGAGATCCCCGTTTCTCGTGCAATGTTGGACATGTTCAGCATTTCCGTGTCCCCGATGGCTGCCACCCTGAGAAAGTCGGAAAATATCGGCAGGCGGCGCGTCAGGCCCTCTTCCAGAATTTCTTCCCGCAAGTAATCATCCACATAGGCACGAAGCGCCAGAGCAGGGTTTTCAGCCCCATAATGATCGGGAAGCGGGCCGGTGTTGACGAAATGCTCAATGGAAAAATCAGCGCCAAGTTCTTGTGCTACCAGGCCGAAGAGTTCATAGCGAATCGCACGGCCGCCCAATAGATTTGCATGCCCCCGTCTAACTTTTCTCGCACTGGAGCCGCACAATGCAAAAACGCGTTGCCACTCCTGAATCATGTAATGGATTTCATCCAGAAGTACAGGGACTTTCTGAATTTCGTCAACCACAATCAATCGTTCATGTGAAAGCGCTGCCACCTCTTCCCGCAAAAGCGACGGCTCCTTTGCGTATCGCATGAGTTCATCGGTTTTGAGAAGATCAATTCGCAGTGCATCCGGGTAGCATGTCTTTAATAATGTTGTTTTACCGGTCTGGCGTGCGCCCCAGATGAAAAAACTTTGCTTTGGTTTCTCAGGCAATCGAAGATTTCTTTTGTACATTTTTCGACATTCCAATAAAATACATGTATATTAATGGTTGACATGCAAAATGACACGATTATTTAATGGTGTCAAGAAAAAAGGTAAGAATAGGAGAACGGAGACGGGAGGCGGAAGGACCGTTAGGGCGTGAGAGCGGCAGACGGGAGAGCGTAAACAACCGTAAGGGCGAAAAGGACCATCAGGGTGCGAGGGCGGGAGAACCGTGAAAGACCGTTAGGGCTTGGAGGTGTTAAGAGGTTTAGAGGTTTAGAGGTTGAGAGGCGGTGGTGGTAAATGGAACGGAAAAAACATCCCGCATCCGTAAAAAAATGGGGATTTAATAGGGAAGTATCCCTGTTTAGTTTCTGCTTGACAGCCGTCTTTTTTAAAGGTAGCTTTTAAAAATGACGTATAAAAAGAGATTAATCGAGCATAAAGTAGACCGGCTTTTGGGCATGTTCCCGGTTGTTGCCATTATTGGTTCACGGCAATGTGGAAAATCAACACTGGTTGAAAATATCCGTCCGGATTGGAAATACTATGATCTGGAAAGACCGGATGACTATCAACTGATAACGAGTGATCCCTTGGGTTTTTTTTCCAGGCAAAGTGAAAAAACTATTATTGATGAGGCCCAGCAATACCCGGAATTATTCAAAGTATTGAGAGGTATCATTGATCAAGACAGAAAAGCAGTCGGCAGGTTTCTCCTTACTGGATCAAGTTCCCCTGATATAGTTAAAGGCCTGTCCGAAAGTATGGCCGGGCGAATTGCAACTATTGAACTTTGGCCCTTTAAGGCGGCGGAATTTTATGACAAACCTCTTCCTCAAATTTACGCCCTGCTTTCTGAAGACAAACCGGATTTAGGACGGATTTCAAATCTAAAGTCAGAGTTGGATGTCAGGCAGGTATACGACCATTGGCAGTTAGGCGGTTACCCGGAGCCCAGGATGAAAGGCCGTGATGCTCCGGAGTTTTACGGTTTATGGATGGATGAATATTTCTCAGATTATATCAGGAGGGATATTCAACGCCTTTTCCCCGGGATTAACCCTCATAATTTTCGTCTTTTCATCCAGACCCTGTCCTTTCACTCCGGCAAAATTATCAATCAGTCAGACATAGCCAGGGCATTGGAAGTCAGCTCTGTTACTTCAAAAGAATATCTTGAAATAATTCATAATACATTTATATGGCGCAATCTGAGAAGTTATGAGAAGAACAAATTAAAGAAGGTGCAGAAGATGCCCAAGGGCTTTTTCAGGGACCAGGGGATACTGCATCATCTCTTGAAAATTTACAGCCTTGATAATTTGCTGATTCATCCGGTGGCCGGTTTTTCATTTGAATCTTTTGTTGCAGAGGAAATCATAAGGGGGTTTCAGTGCACATTAACAGCAGGCATTGATTTTTATTTTTACAGAACCAGGGACAAGTCAGAGATAGATTTAATTGTTGACGCTCCTTTTGGCGTTATTCCAATTGAGATCAAGCTGGGCCATAAAATTAAAAAAGGAACACTGACGGCATTGAAGAATTTTTTAAAGGACACTAATGCCCCTTTAGGGATAATTGTGAATAACTCAGATAAAATTGAATTCCTGGCCGATAATATTATGCAGATCCCAGCCCGGTATTTTTAATGGGATCGTCATGATCGGGGGTCAGGTTTTCCTTATTGGTCCACAGATTACGCAGATTACACGGATTAAAAATGAATCAAATTGAATCCACAGATGGCGCAAGGGCGCCAAGAAAATCAGGGGAAGAGTGAGGAGTAAGGAGTAAGGTCAAAAACATGGGTTCACGCAAAGACGCAAAGACGCCAAGAAAAGACAATGTTGGGGCGGGGCGTTTGTTTCTGTTCACAGTTCACTGTTCACTGTTCACAGCTTTTCCTTTGCGGCTTTGCGGCTTGAGCGTAGCGAGCGTGAGGACCGGTAGAACCGTTAGGGCGTGAGAGCGGTTGGGCGCGAGGGTGGAAGAGCGTATAAAATAAGTTAGGAAAGACAGATGAAAATCATCAGTGTAGTTGGGGCAAGACCGAATTTTATGAAGATCGCGCCGTTTATTCGGGCAATCAAAGAATATAACCGGAGCAATGAGAATCAACTGGATCATTTGTTGGTACATACGGGGCAGCATTATGATGATAAAATGTCCAAGGCATTTTTTAAGGCATTGGATATTCCTGATGCGGACATCAATTTAAATGTTGGCTCCGGCACCCACGCCGAGCAAGTGGGCCGCACCATGATCGAGTTTGAAAAAGTATTGCAAAAGGAGAAACCGGATTGGGTCGTGGTGGTGGGAGATGTGAATGCCACTTGTGCCTGTTCCATTACTGCCAAAAAAGAACATGTAAAATGTGCCCATATTGAAGCGGGTTTACGGTCCAGGGATATGACCATGCCCGAAGAGATCAACCGGCTGGTGACCGACCGGCTTTCAGACCTTTTGTTTACACCGGACCGATTATCCGGGGACAACCTGCGGCAGGAAGGTGTGCCGGAGAATCAGATCAAATTTGTGGGCAACATCATGATTGATACCTTAGAAGCCCAAAGGAAAAAAGCGGAAGCCCTTAACCCCGTTGCCATTGTTGAAACCAATACGAAAAGCGGTCAGGCAAAGTTATCTGATGCCCAAAAGGAAAATCTGATCAACGGCAATTTTGCAACCATGACCCTGCACAGACCGTCTAACGTGGATGATAAAAAAATCTTTGCCGGTATCATTGACTTTCTTATTAACCAGGTTTCGGAGGATATGCCCCTACTCTGGCCAGCGCATCCCAGAGCGGTGAAGCAGATGCAGGATTTTGGTTTGTGGGATCGGGTCTTGCAGACGAAGAATTTACTCATTTTGCACCCGTTAAACTATCATGATCTTTTGCGGCTGAATATGGGCGCGCGGATTATGCTAACCGACAGTGGTGGATTGCAGGAAGAGTGCTGTGTTTTGGGCACACCTTGCCTGACACTGCGCTGGAATACAGAACGGCCTGTCACACTCAGGGAGCATGGGGGTGCCAGTGTGCTTGTGGGCAATGATATTGAAAAAATCAAAGCTGAGTACAAAAAAACCATGGCATTGGACAGAACCCCAACCCGCCCGGAACTCTGGGACGGGAAGACTGCTCCCCGAATCGTTCAGGCAATAGTGGAAAGACAGTGAACTGTGAAAGCCGCAGGGACAGTGATGAGTGATGAGAAAAATATGGAAAGAGGCAGGAGTGAGGTGTGAGGAGTGAGGAGTGAGGTGTGAGGTGTGAGGAGTGAGGTCAAAAACATGGGTTCACGCAAAGACGCAAAGACGCCAAGAAAAGACAATGTTGGGGCGGGACGATTATTTCGTCTGTTTCGTTTGTCTCGTTAGGGCTTTTTGCTTCTGTTCACTGTTCACAGCTTTTCCTTTGCGGCTTGGCGGCTTGAGCGAAGCGGGCGTGAGATGAAAATCAGGCTGCAAAAAGGACTTCGCCGTTACGGGCAAAATCTGAAATGAAGGAATCCCCCTCTTCCCATTCTTCCTGTGTCATCGCAACAGCTTCAATAGGCGCAAAAATTTCATAGATAACTTCGGTTAGAATATCGATCCTCTCCCAATAGTTCTTTCCTTTGAAATCATCGGATATGACAACAATATCAATGTCGCTGGTTTCCGTTTCAGTTTGATTTGCATAGGAGCCATATAAAATAATCTTTTGAGGTTTGATGCCCTGCTTGATTATGCCCTGATAAAAACGGCTTACGATTTCTAAAACTGATTTTTTATCCATTGAATGAGTTCCTGTGTTTTAAGCAAAATGTCATAGACAACCGTTTCATTATAGATCTTTATCTGCTGCACCAAGTTTTCCGGATACCTCGTCGGGATACTGGCTTCATTTAATTTAACAACAAAACGTCCGTGGTTTTCAGGAGGGCTTATTCCTACTGCATACAACAAATGTATCAAACTATGTGTTTTGGGTGGAACTTCCCTAATTTTTTCATAATACAATCCTTTTAAGGCTTTTTCTATAGAAAGATGGCACATGAATACGGCATAGATATACCTGCCTCCTTTAAACATATAGGAGGCAGTATCAACGTCATAATCAGACTGAGCCAACCATTCCTTGGTTCGTTTTTCCATAGTTTTTCTATTATCAGATAACTTATTGAAAATGCAACGTTAAAATATTTGTTTTGTCAAACACCGAACCATCTGACTCACGCGAAGGCGCAAAGACGCAAAGAAAATCAGGGGAAGAGGCAGGGGCAACCGGTCCACAGATTTCGCAGATTGACGCAGATTAAAAACCGGGGCTCACGCAAAGGCGCTAAGACGCTAAGAAAAGACAGAAAGAATAAGATCCAATAACCGGTAACAACAATCGCTTGACGTCAATGATTGCAATGCATACAATGCTGTCATATCATTAATGACACGAGGTGATTTTTATGGCCAGTCTAACCATACGCAACATGGACGAATCACTAAAGGCTGTGCTTCGCATGAGAGC
>VMSV01000045.1 GCA_013791935.1 Desulfobacteraceae bacterium
TGTGAAATGAAAGTGCATGTGCAAGATAACAAAATTATCCGGATCGAGCCGGATGACCGACCGGGCCACCCCCGCATGTGTGCACGGGGCCATGCCTATCGTCAGCGGGTTTATGCCCCTGACCGGCTTTTATATCCGCTGAAAAGGACCGGCCCCAGAGGTGCCGGAGAATTTGTCCGGATTTCCTGGGACGAAGCGGCGGAAACGGTTGCCACAGAATTGCAAAAGGTCAAAGCCGCCTATGGCAATGCCGCCATCCTTCATTTCTGCTCCATGTGCGATCCCCATACCCTTCATCATGTAGGCGCCTTTCACCGGTTGCTTTGCCAATTCGGTGGCTATACGGCGCCTTGGGGATTCATTTCCCATGAAGGAGCCACCTTTGCCGCGGGGCTGACCTATGGTACTCGACGCAAGTATGTTCAGACCGAACATGGCGCGGATGAATACGCCTCCTCAAAGTTCCTCATCATGTGGGGATGGAACCCGGCCACCACCGATTTGGGCTCCCTGACCAATCTTGCCCTGGTCCTGGCCAAGGAAAAAGGGACACGAATTGTGACCGTGGATCCCCGGTTCACGGATTCGGCAGCCGTATTCGCCGATCAATGGATTCCCATCCGGCCCGGCACCGATGCGGCTGCACTGCTGTCCATGGCGCATGTGGTGATGAAGGAGAATTTGCAGGACCAGGCGTTTATCGACAAATATACTCTGGGCTACGAGCCGTTCAAGGCCTATGTGATGGGTGAAGAAGACGGCGTGGAAAAGACTCCCCAATGGGCCTCGCTCATCAGTGGCATACCGGCTGAGACCATCGCGAAGCTTGCACGGGAATTTGCCACGAACAAACCCGCTACCCTTGTCACCAGCATCGGGCCGGGCCGCACGGCCATGGGGGAGCAGTACCACCGGGCTGCCCATGCCCTTGAAGCCATCACTGGCAACACCGCGTTTGCCAACTGGCAGTCGGGGCCTTCCCGGAACATGAAATTCAACCCGCAGCTTCCCAGCCCGCCCAATGCCGTCGAAGAGGGGATGCCGCCGCGAAATATCGCCCTGCCGTATCGGAGCCGGACGGTGAATTCCAGTGCCAGGGTGAATGTCAGCAGTTTTGCCAATGCCATTCTCAAGGGCAAAGCCGGGGGATATGCGGCTGAGTATAAAGCCATCTGGCTTTCCAACACCAACTACCTGAATCAGCTGGGGGATGTGAATAACACCGCCAAGGCCTTTGAAAAACTGGATTTCGCGCTGGTCACCGAGCAGTTCATGACGCCCACAGCCCGATTTGCCGATATTGTTCTGCCGGTTTGCACCTTTCTGGAGAGACATGACATTGTGGCGCCAAGAGGTGGCCAGGTATTTGCCATCCTCAACAAGGCCATTGAACCCTTGGGGGAATCCAAATCCCAGCGGGAGATCTGTCAGCTTCTGGCGAAAAAGCTGGGGATTGAGGATTACGGAGACGCGTCCGATGAAGAGATGGTGAAAAACATTATCGAACAAGCCTCTGAGGAAGTGGACCTACCGGATTTTGAGACCTTGAAAAAGGAAGGGATGCACCGGGTTAAACGCGCTGATACGCCAGGGTTGCAAAAAGACAGCCCCAAGTTGCCCGGGGATACACCCCTTAAAACGCCGTCAGGGAAGATTGAAATCTATTCGGAGGTGGCCCTCAACATGAACCAGCCTCAAATTCCGGCTCTTCCCAAATATATTGAAACCTGGGAAGGCCTCAATGATCCCCTGGTCCAAAAATATCCCTTGCAGCTCATTTCACCCCATTTAAAACGACGGGCCCATACCCAGTTTGACAATTTGCCATGGCTGAGAGAACTGCAAATCCAGGCCGTCTCCATGAACACTGTGGATGCCGGGAAAAGAGGCATTCAACAGGGGGAGATGGTCCGGGTGTTTAACGACAGAGGGGAAGTCCGGATTCCTGCCAAGGTGACCGAACGAATCATGCCGGGTGTCGTGGCCCTACCCCAGGGCGCATGGTACACCCCCGATGAAAAGGGGATCGACCATGGGGGCTGCGTGAACGTACTGACCAAAAATGAAATCTCACCCGGGGGCGCCTTTGCCTGCCATACCGCCCTGGTACAAATCGAGAAGGTGGTGGAATGATGACACAATATGGACTCCATATCGATCAGAACCGTTGCACGGGGTGTTTCGCCTGTGTGGTGGCCTGCAAGGACTGGCACAATGTGCCGGCCGGTCCGGCTAGCTGGATCAACGTAAAAGTCATAGAAAAGGGGACCTACCCGGACCTGTTTGTGGCCTTCCTTCCCACAACCTGTTATCACTGCAAGAGCCCTGCCTGCCTTGACGTTTGCCCGGTGGGCGCCATTGCAAAGCGGGATGAGGACGGCATCGTGACGGTGGACAGGGAGCTATGTCTGGGGAAAACGGATTGCGGTCAATGCCTTGAGGCCTGTTCCTACAGTGCGCCCCAGTTCGGGGAAGAAGAGGATGCCAAAATGCAGAAATGCGACCTGTGCATCGACCGATGGGCTGAAAGCAAAAAACCGGTCTGCGTTATGAGCTGCCCCATGTATGCGCTGGACGCCGGACCCTTGGAGGACTTGAGGAAAAAGGAGCAGATCGCCAGGGAAACGGAAGGGTTTACCTATTCTGAGTCCCTTGGACCATCCGTCCTTTTTAAAGCAAAAAGAAGATGATGTTTATCATTACTACATGCTTCCGGGAACAAACCTGACAAGAAAGATGGGGATTCCCTGCATTTATGACACCGGTAAATAAACTGCCATACACACCAGGAGATTGTATTATTTTGCAAGATAATGTAGTTGTAAAAACAATCATATTGGATAACAGTTTTTCCCTGGCATCACTCGTTGGATCGATTTTTAGATTCGTTGGGAGCGGAAAATGATACCCGACAAAAATACAATATTGGAAACCCTTGGTGAAATATCGCCGGTCCTCCGAGAAAAATACGGCGTGACTAGAATCGGTATTTTTGGTTCTGTTGCCAGAAACCAGGGCGGGCCCGATAGTGATGTTGATATTGTTGTGGAAATGCATCCGGACCTTTTAAAAAGGGCACTCTTGAAAGAAGACTTAGAATCACTTTTGGGCCATAAGGTGGATGTTGTACGGTATCGACCCGGAATGAACAAGTTCCTCAAAAAAAGAATCGATAATGAGGGACATTATGTATGATAAATCGTTAGTCCTCGAATTGTTGGTCGAAATAGATGAAGCTGTCAGAAGGATCCATCGTCGGTTTTCAGATATATCCACAGCCAATGATTTTGTGGACAATGACGAAGGCCTGGATCGCCTGGATGCCATATCGATGATGCTCATAGCAGTAGGCGAAAATTTCAAAAAAATTGATAAAATCACCCGGGGGGAATTCCTGGCAGGATTTCCAGAAATCCAATGGCCAGGAGTGAAAGGTGTCAGAGATGTATTAGCCCATGACTACTTCAATATTGATAACGAGGAAATTTATAATATCTGCAAAAACGACCTGCCCATCTTAAATGACGTGCTAAAAAAAATGCGTGACAAGTTAGCGTAATCATTTTTCGATGTCTCACGTTATTCCAGTCCGTGTGCTTATGGTGCTTTCCCATTTATCAGTTTCGGGCAACAATATATCGGAATTCTATCCCGGGAAGGAAACCTTGGGACCTTTCGGGAGGGTTGGGTTGGGTTGGGGTGGGGTGAATTGAGACTTTTTACGGTTTCATCATGGTTGCCCCACATAAAAAACCGGCCGGATCTTTGTGGTCACAAAAGAAGAAACGCAAAAGTGCCGGGTGGGGAACATGGATTTTACTTCTTTGGATATCCCACAGATTGCGAGAGGGTAATCCTTTGATCCGGTCCCAGCTTCATTATTTCCCCAAGCGCTTCTCTGTCAACCAATCCGCGAACAACAGTTGCCAAGCCTTCGGAAGCACAGTACAGGTAAACATTCTGGCTGATGAATCCCGTGTCGGCAGCGGAATAAAAAATCTTTTCATCTGATTTTGCCTGGCCCATCTTCGAAAAATCCGTTACATAGACAAGATTCACCGGCGCAGTCTTAACAAAGGGTTGCCGTCCTGTGAATTCCCGGACATCTTTCGAGAGAACCTGCATTAATGCATGTTTCTTGGCATCATAAAGGAAAAGTCCATCAGCAGTAGCCACATAGATATCGATTTCCTGCCAATTCACAGCAGATGGCGCGGTACGCTTCCCTAAATCCTCCCGAGTTACGACAAAAGCTGCCCAGAGCACAAAGGAAAGCGGCCGGTAATGTCAAGGGTATGCGAACCAATGTATCCGGCACCCTTGGCAACAGGTATCTTTTTCATTGATTATCCCTTACTGAGCCCCGTCACAGGATTTTTGCCTGACTCCTGATATTCATAATCGGTGTTGATTTCCCAAAGATTGTGGTTTTTGCCGTCAGCTATGTTTTCAGCAGCCAATAGACCCATTAAAATGCTGTGGTCCTGATTGTTGTACTTGAATGCACCATAACGGCCAATCACGCTTATTTTTTGTTGTTTAGCCAAGTACTGTTCCACCGGCTCGAGATGCTCCCGATACCCCGTTGAATAGACGGGGTAGCACTTTGGCACACGAACCACTTTCCCGGCTTTTACTGAACCGACAGGAATGAGCGAAGTTTTATATGCTTCTTGTGTAGCCATTTCAATTAGTGCTTCTTGACCCCTGGTCCACACATCATCATCCTCGTAGCACCAGTATTCAAGACAAATAATGGTGTCTTTCCGCCCCTGATTTATAGTAGGTACCCAATTGCGGAAGTTTGTGATGCGACCAGTGGATAAATCAGGCGAGTGAACATAAATCCATTGATCAGGAAACGGACTCTCACCTTCAACCTGAAGGAATACAAGAATCGTATTACGGAATATCAAGGCTTGAGCGTGGGCAAGTACATCATCCGGGGCACCCATGCGCTCCACGAGCGTGGTGATAGGCATGGAAGAGATGATGTGATCAAAGGATTGGCTGGTGCCATCATGTAACCGTAAACAAGGATCGCCACCCTCTGGAGCGGGATGTACGGATTCGACAGGAGTATTTAATGCAATCTCGCCTCCCAAAAGACAAATTTTCTTCGACATTTTCTCATAAACTGCTCCAGTCCCTAAATGGGGATAAGCAAATTCATCAACAAGGGTTTTATGTTTAGAACCACCTGAGCCAAATACAGCTGACTTAATCGCTTCAAATAAAGATAATTTCTTGATGCGTTGTGCCGCAAACTCGGCATCCAGTTCTTTGCAAGAAATCCCCCAAAGCTTCTCACTGTAGGACTTGAAAAAAATCGTGAAAAGTCTATAACCAAAGCGGTTACTCACCCAAGCCTCAAAGGTTGACTCATCCTTCTCCGGTAGCACTTTGGCTTTGAGGTAACTCAAGACACAGTAGGTCGCTTCCAACATGCCGAGGCCCTTTAAGGCATTGAAAGCTTTAAGCGGATAGTCAAAGAAAGTCTTTCGATAATAAATTCGAGACAGTCGGTTGACCATGCTGTAGTCTTTGCCGATGACGTCTAACCATACGCGATTCACTCTGGGGTCATTACTAAAAAAACGGTGTGACCCATAATCAACCATCTGGCCCCATAATGGTATCGTTCTTGCCATTCCACCCACATTGTCACTTGCCTCAAAAACTTTGACCTGAATACCTTTGAGTGCTAATTGATATGCGGCAGTTAGACCCGCAGGTCCCCCTCCAACGATGGCAACCGTCTTAATCGTCATGCTCGAACACTTTCTTATGATTTAGGTAACCAAGGACCACGGGGACGCCTCGGCAAAATGGCATACTATCAAAACACCGGCAAACAGACAACCATGGCATAAATGTATTCTGCTGCACGGGCATACCATGTCGCCGCCGGCCATATTGCAGTGAGCCAGATAACCCGGAAAGGAATTCAAGCGGTGATCGGCAAGGGCAGGGGTCTTTAGCGCTTCCCTCCATGTAAACTCGTCTCCGGTATCTTTCCCGTTCTTGGTTTGGATGAAATCCTCCACTTGCTTGTGATCCTTCAATCCCTCAGGAACATCGACGGGTACCGAGTCCCATGCCTCCCATGTCCTGTACAGATCGGCCGGGACGGATTGTTTATGAAAAAAGAATATTGGTTTTGGAGCTAAAGTGATTCGGAGCCCGGCGGAATGATGGATAAAATCGGGCTGAACTGAACTGCCGATCGTGAGTTAGAGCTTAGCAGTGGATATGGGGATTGTAAAGCAGATCTTTGGGCTTTGTGAAATTCTCATACGATTATATAACCAGAAGCCCCGTATCTCATCAATCCTTTTTCCAGCCCTGATAACAAAGATTGTTTTTTATGATTTGATATTATAAAAATATAATGAAATAATGAAATATGTGCGATGAAAGACGACTATTCTCATCTGCTTAAAAATTCCGTAACCGGGGAAGAGGCACCGGAAATTGTGGATCCCACACAATACTGGGTGGGCAACTGGCCCGGCGAATTTGGCCGGAAGGGTATAAAGAAATAAAACAAGTAGTACATCCCTGGCGATAGGATTGGAGAAGGACTCGTATGACAGACACAGTGACAACGACACAGGGCAAGGTTCAGGGGTTTGGGGGATCAAACGGCGTTTTTACATTTCTGGGGATTCCTTATGGTGCGGATACAGCCGGTGCCCGGCGATTCCGTCCACCGATCCCGGCAAAGCCGTGGACCGGGGTGCGCAACACTTCAACCTACGGACCGACCTGCCCCCAGGGGGGCTCCACCCTTGCCCGCAAAGATCTCTCCGTCCATGAGGATTGCCTGGTCTTGAATGTCTGGACTCCGGGGGTGAATGACCATGGGAAAAGGCCGATCATGGTATGGCTTCATGGGGGTGGTTTTCAGGCCGGCAGCGGCTCCGGTCCCCTGACGAGCGGGGGGAATCTGGCTGCGCACGGGGATGTAGTGGTGGTGAGTTTGAACCATCGTCTCAACATTTTTGGCTTTCTCTATTTACAAGAAGTCTGCGGTCCCGAGTTTAATGGATCGGGTGTGGCCGGTATGCTGGATGTTGTATTGGCGCTGGAATGGATTCGGGACAATATCGAAGCTTTTGGCGGAGACCCCGCAAACGTCACGATATTTGGCGAGTCCGGCGGCGGAAGAAAAGTCAGCGTATTAATGGGCATGCCCGCAGCCCGGGGATTGTTCCATCGGGGAATCATCGAAAGCGGTCCCCATCCCAGGGGCATCCCCGCTGAAACAGCAACCCGGCTGGCCAGCCGGTTTATTGAATGGCTGGGGTTTAAAACCGGCGATGGGGAAGCACTTCAAGCGCTGCCGGCAGATATCCTTTTCAAACAGTTCGGAAAATTCATCGACCAGGTGGATGACCCTCATTTGGTGGGGGGGCGAGCGGGCCGATGGCTTTTATCACCCGTGGTTGACGGCATTTATCTTCCTGCCGATCCATTTTCACCCGCTTCTCCGACAAGTCATGATATTCCCCTGATCATCGGCACCAACAAGGACGAAGCAGCTTTGTTTCTTGCCAATGTTCCGGACATTGATAAAATCGATGAAGCACAGTTGATCAAGCGCCTTGAAAAAGTGCTGGGCGATCGGACCGAGGCGATCTTGAACATCCATCGAAAGAATCGACCGAAGGAGAGCCGTTATGATCTTCTTTGCGCCATTTCAAGTGAAGACCGGCGCATGATGTCCATTGAAACCGCGGAAGAGAAGGCAAAGCAATGCGGCGCGCCGGTGTATATGTATTTATTCACCTGGGAGAGCAACAAAGGGCTTTTAAAGGCCGCCCACACCATGGAGATCCCCTTCATTTTTCGAAATCATGAGGCCAGCGGCATGGTCGGCACCCGGGAAGACCGCCATAAGATGGCGGATATCATGAGCGACACATGGGTTGCGTTTGCCCGAAACGACGATCCAAACCATCCTGGTCTGCCCAACTGGGAGCCTTATGATTTGGAACAGCGTGCCACCATGATTCTGGATGTTCCCCCCGGGCTCGCGAATGACCCATGGGGAGAGGAGCGTCTCGCCTGGAAAGACATTCCGGTTAAATTGCCGTGGGAGGGGGAAGTGTTTGTGACGGCCATGCCGGGCAAATGATGATTGCCCATCCAGAAAGGGCCAATTTGTCCAATTTCTTTGTTGGATAAAAATTTTAATCCTCAAAATACGAATAGTATTCCTGTGGTTAAAATTTTTCTCCGCCTCGAACTTGAACAAATTTTCCTATCTCTGGAAAGACAATCTCCAATGCTGGTAAAACAAAATAACCGACGAGGAATTACTATGACACAATCTGAACAACCCATTGTAGATACGAAACTTGGTAAACTGAAAGGTTTTGTGAAAGACGACACACAGACTTTTTTAGGCATTCAGTATGGGAAATCAACGGCCGGCGAGCGTCGCTTCATGCCGCCGGAACCGCCGGAACCCTGGCAGGGCGTTATAGATGCATGCGATTTCGGACCCATCTGCCCCCAGGGGGGTTCATTGGCGGACAATGCCCTGGCGGACAATCAGGTTATCGGGCCATTGCCGAAACTCCCGTTGAGTGAAGATTGCCTTTACTTGAATGTCTGGACCCCTGCCGTTAAGGATCATGGGAAACGTCCTGTCCTGTTCTGGCTGCATGGCCGCGGATTTGCCGAAGGCGCAGGTTCCGAGGGATGGTACGACGGCACGAAACTATCCCAAAGAGGGGATGTGGTCGTAGTGACCATCAACCATCGTTTGAACATCTTCGGGTATTTGTACCTGGCTGAACTGGGCGGTGAAAAATACGCCACCAGCGGGGTGAACGGCATGCTGGATGCGGTTCTGGCTCTGGAATGGGTGCGGGACAATATCGCCGAATTCGGGGGGGACCCGGATAATGTGACCATTTTCGGCGAGTCCGGGGGCGGGCTGAAAGTCGGAACGCTCATGGCCCTGCCCCGGGCAGAAGGCTTGTTTCACAAAGCAGTCATGCAGAGCGGGCCGGGACTTCGAGGGGTCGATCCGAAACTGGCCACACCTTTTGCCCGGAAAGTGCTGGAACACTTTGATATTAAAAAAGAGGAACTGCACAAACTCCATGATCTGACCAGCGAACAGCTTCTGGATGCTGTCACAAAGCTGGCCGGCATAGGCCCCGGCGCTTCCGGATTTTTGGCCCCGGTGGTGGACGGCAAAGTTTATCCGCGCCATGCCTTTATACCGGACGCAGTGCCCACGGCCGTGAATATTCCTTTGATTATCGGCACGAACAAGGATGAATCCGCCTTGTTCTCTGCAGCAGATCCAAAACGTGTCAGTTTCGATGAGGAAGAGCTTCACCGTCGGCTGGACCGCCTGCTGGGGGAGCGGAAGACAGAAATCCTGGATGTTTATAGACAGAACCGGCCTCGGGTTACCCCCTGGGACTTGTATATCGGTATCATCAGTGAAAGCATGCGACTGTGGTCCATCCAACTGGCGGAAAAAAAGGCGGCCGCGGGAGGTGCTCCTGTTTACATGTATCTGTTTACCTGGGAGAGTAATTACATGGGCGGTATATTCAAGTCCTGCCATGCCATGGAAATCCCCTTTGTGTTCAACAACCCGGATATTGCTCCTTTTACAGGCAAAGGCAATGATCGTCATGAACTTGCGGCTTCCATGAGCCAATCCTGGATCAATTTCGCCCGCTCCGGGGATCCAAATGTTCAAGGTTTGCCCCACTGGCCGCCCTATGATACGGAAAACCGCACCACAATGATATTTGATACGCCTTGCCGGGTGGAAAATGATCCTCGAAAGGAAGAACGGCAGGTGTGGAAGGGAAAACCGTTGCTTCGAACCTAGTTTCACCACTAATGATTTATGGAATCACATTCATGCCCTTCCAGGCATCCAGTTCTTCCCGGGCCGGGTCATTCTCCAGCCGGAACGGCACATCCAGGATCATGGTGGCTCGGTTTTCCAGGGTGTAGGGTTCCCATACGGGAATCCCTTTGTGACTGGGATTGCTTGTGTGGGCAAAGGTAATCCAGGCGCCGCTGACATCCTCCACCAGTCTGGGTTTGTCCGGTCGGGAGCCAGTCAAGGGCATGGCTTGGGTAGTATCAAATACAAAGGGGATTTCCAGGGTATGGCAGGATTTGAAAAGGGCTAACGGGGTACACTTTAGTGTGTCCTTTGCATTTGGCTGATGTTATTCTTTTTTCTTGATATCTAAGTTACAAGCAACCCAATTCACAATTGCTTCGAACCTTTCCTTATCTAACCCGTGGCCTCCATTGAAGGAAATATGTTTAAAATTCTCCGGGACACCTGCTTGAATCCATTTATGTCTGGCCTTTTTATAAATTTCCCCTGCATCATATGAATAAGGATCTTCTGTTCCTGATAATAAAAGCAGTTTTCGTGGGACAACACACTCAACAAGGTGATGCATATCATATTCTTTGAAAAAACCAGGAATCAACAAAGACATTTCCAATCCGGTCTCTTGCGCCATTTTTGTTTTGACTGTACAGGCAGAGCCTGAAGCGCAAGCAAAGTTCAGTCTTTCATCAACAGCAGCATGAAAAAGAATTGTATTGCCACCAAAGGAATGTCCTATCGCGCCAACATTATTCTCATCGACAAATGCATGGTTAAGTAAAATATTGAGGGCCAGATTATAATCTTCCAGTATCTCAGTAATTAAATAATCACCCATAACCAACCTGTAGGCCATTCCATTATAGTACTGCTGCCAATCGGTATGTTCATTCTCAACAGTACCAACACCGACTCTTCGTCTATTTTCAAAACCGATACAGTCGGGGCAAATTACCGTTACCCCCATAGAAGCCAAGGCTGGACCAAACTGGTTATAGGGATCACCACATAATCCTGCAGGTTCACTTTTTCCAATATGCCATTGGGAACTATGCTGATGATAAACCAACACACCCCATCCAATAGGATTTGATTTAGGTTCAAGTAAATACGCTCTGATTTCGGCATTGAAGGAAGATGTATATTTTATCAATTTTCGAAAATAACCATCCACTTCTTCGACCCCCAATATTTCATAACTTGGGTTGGCAGTAGATGGCCGAAATCTTAGAAATTCAGAAATGTGTTCTCTATTCATCAATTTGGTCGATCCGTCTCTGGTGTCTACCACCCTTGAACTCAGCGGTTAGCCAGGCGTCAACGATAGCCACAGCTTCTTCCTTGGACATCTGGCGTTGTCCAATAGCAATCATGTTGCAGTCACCGTGCTCTTTTGAAAGGCATGCAGTTCGTTCGTTCCAGACCACGGCACACCGTATCCCACGAAGTCTGTTGGCAACGATGGCTTCGTTCCCGCTTCCGCCCACAATAATACCAAGGGTGTGTTGACCCTCGGCAACGGACCGTGCCGCTGCACGAACAAAGTTTGGATAGTCAACCGGGGCGGTGGAATCTGTTCCAAAATCCTTGACCTCGATTCCCTTTGATTTAAGATGAGATTTCAGAAATTCCTTGTACTCGTATCCTGCATGGTCGCTTGCTATGGCAATGGTTTTCTTCATTTTCTTTTCCGAACGTTTATGCTCTGCCAGGTCGGCTTTTTGGTGAATGAATCCCGGGTTTCTTCTTGTCAGGTTGCTTGAACTGGTTACATAAATTTGATTTATTAATCATTATTCTTATTATTTTCATCCGTCAATTTATGAAAGTATCCAGATTTGATTCCTCGATGAACCAAAATGTGTGAGGATGCCCTTTCTCCAACCGATCGGGCTTCGCTTTCTGTCATATGAATATGACCTACTCTTTTGTTTTCCGACGGCAAGGTTGCTTCTAAAAGTGCAAGGTCTGCTCCTTCTGCGTGTAGAAACAATTTTTCATCCATTCCCGAATCCGGGCATATCAATACCTTTTCATGGCCTACTTGCATATCGTATAAAAAACCTCTCTCTCCTGATGGTGGCACTTGTACGATGCCATCAGATACCGAACTTGTTGTCTCACTGGCAGGGTGCGCGGCCTCGTGCGCTGTGAAAATAAAATTACTCAGGCTTTTTGTTTCTCCCGGATTAATCCTATAATGGTTTACCTTGAACAGATCTCTATTTTCATAAAGCTCACGCCATAGATGCAATTGTCTTTCTATTTCCACACAAACTGAGGGAGTATAGATTGGGAGGTCTTTTTTCTTTTTACACACAACCGTTAGAAAGGAAAGCAGACCAAACAGTCCTGAACAATGGTCATAATGCGCATGAGTAAACAAGATCCCCTTCAGGTTGTCGAAAATAAACTCCCGATCGACCAAGTCTCTCAGGCATCCATCTCCTGCATCCACAAGGATTGATGCCGAATGTTTCTTTCCAGTTATTAGAATCTGAGTTGCTACAGCAGCCTGAGAGTGGAGTATCGAGACGACTGTTTCTGTTCCTTCCCATATCCTGGTATAATCATTTTCCATGTTTATTCTCTCGTCTTATTTTTTTGCAAATATTTAATACATCTTTAAAAAGAATTTTAGGCCATGCTCACAGAAAATTTCCGGATGATTTTCTGATATATTTTTTTTCATGGACAGGCCGCAATACAAATACCACAAATTGTATTTTCCGGTGCTCCGGGGATGTGCTCCGGGTATGTGCTCCGGGGTCGGACCAAGTGCTCCGTGTGCTCCGGGGTCGGGTGCTCCGTGCTCCGGGGTCGGACCAAGCTAACTAACTAAAAACAAACCTTGCTCCGGGGTCGGACCAAGCTAACTAACTAAAAACAAACCTAAAACATAGCAAAAGTACCCTTCCAAAACCGCTTAAACCTATCTTTTTTGCTTAGAAAACATGGTTTTAAGAAAGGAAAAAAGCTGGCATCCAATGTGACTGCAGCAATAAATTTTATCCATTGTCCCGCAAAGAAAGGTCGGGACGGATAGTTTATGAAAAAAGAAAATTGATTCTGGAACTAAAGTGGTACGGAGGCCGGTCCCGCTATAGCTGGACTGAACTGAGCCGCCGGACGTGAGTGAGAACTTATCAGCGGATATGGGGATTGTAAAGCAGATATTCGGGATTTGGTAAGATTTTTACGGGGTATGGGCATGGAATGGGTTTGATTTGTCAGCATCAAGTAATAAAAACCTACTAAAATAGTCGGTTAAAAAAGGTTGTTTGTATCCATTCTCCGGCCTTTGGGCGCAACTATCCTTTTGCGTTACACGGTTCCTTTCTTTTCATCCCCCCAGTTCCTGAAGGCTTTGGCAGAGCTGTTTTATGCGAAACCTTGAAAGCTCTGGAAGGGCTCTTCTCTGTCTTCTCTGAGCTCCAGGGTAATGGCATCTTCAGGACAGGTTCTGTGGCATAATCCGCAACCCAGACATTTATCCCGATCGACTACGGCGATGTCTGCTTCCATGAAAATGGCATCCACCGGGCATCTTTCCATACAGGCTTCGCAACCGATGCAACGATCTCCATCGATCAACGACTCAAA
>VMSV01000224.1 GCA_013791935.1 Desulfobacteraceae bacterium
CATCACGGAACGCGGGGTTCAGATCCACGGCGGCGTGGGCACCACCCGGGAGTTCAACATGGGGGTGTTCTACCGGAAAGCCGCCGCAGCCGAATACATCATGGGGGATACCAACTACCACTATGAAATGCTGGCGGCAGGATTATAGAAAACACTGTTTAGAAACCCAAAAAGGGAAAGATTGTAGGGATCAGGCATGCCTGATCCCTACGTGTATCAAGATAATTCTTCCTGTTTAAAGGCCTTCACCTTCTCCTTGAGCCACTTGGCCCAGGGTTCAATCCCTTCCCCGGTTTTGCTGGACACTTCAAAAATTTGAATTTTCGGGTTTAAGGCCTTCACCCGTTCCTTTACGGCATCCATGTTGAAATCGGAAAGGGAGAGATAATCGATCTTACTCACCACCATCACCTCCACGCTCGCAAAAATAACAGGGTATTTCAGGGGCTTGTCATCCCCTTCCGGAACACTCAAAATCACCGCATTCATCATGGCACCGGTATCCACTTCGGCAGGACAAACCAGGTTTCCCACATTCTCGATGATAAGAAGGTCATATTGAGAAAGATCCAGGGTGTCCAAACCCTTTTGAACCATGGTGGCATCCACGTGACAAAACCCGCCGGTTCGAAGTTGAACGGCCTTGATCCCTTGCGCTGCGATTTTATCCGAATCCACTTTGGAATCAATGTCCGCTTCAATCACCCCGATGGTTAATTCATTTCGCAAGGCTTCAATGGTACTTAAAATGAGACTCGTTTTGCCCGAGCCAGGGGAAGCCATAAGATTCACCATAAAGGCTTTTTTCCCTGCCAGATTTCTTCGAATGTCTTCCGCAACCTTCTTGTTGTCAGCCAGAATATCCTGTTTGACTTCAATAATTCTCACTTCATCCATCATATCACCTCTATGCTTTTGACAAAATATTCCCTTCCGGAAACAAGCCGATGGTTCTTCCCGTTGCAACCCGGGCAGACAATCTCACCGGCGGCCCGGATATCCACCTGGAAAGATTCCTGACAATCCTCACACTGCATCACCACAGGCTTGCGCAGAATATTGAGCTTGGCCTCGGAGGCAATGGAATCTTTGGCAATATATTCAAAATATCTTTGCATCCATTCATCTTCAAGGTCGCTCATTTCACCCACCTCAAGATGAATGGTGGTAACCTTCTGAACATTGTTCTGGTTGGCGTAGGTGAGCACAACCCTTAAAATACTCTCGGTGACCGGCAATTCATGCATAAAAAGCCCCTTTCATTTCTTCTTAAAATCAAGCCTAAACCTGTTTAATAGATGACACCCTCTTTTTTAAGCTTCTCAATCTCATCCTCGGAAATTCCCAGGTATTCATGGAAAACCTCAAAATTGTGCTGCCCCAACAGCGGAGCCGGGTTCATGGGGCTTGAAGGGGCTTCCGACAATCGCCAGGGAGGCTCTATGACCCAGTTTCCCCCTGCCACCGGGTGGGCCACCTTTTTGAATACACCCCGGGCCTTCACATGAGGATCGGAGAAAAGGGTTTCACTGGTAAAAGAGGGGGTCGCTGCAACACCGGCATTTTGAAGCTTTATCATCACCTCGCCGTCCTCTTGCGTCCTGGTCCAGTGGTTGATGATTTCATCCAAAGCCTCTTCATTTTGCTTCCTTGCCCCCAAGTCATTGAACCGGTCGTCATGGATCAATTCAGGCTTTCCCATGGCGTTGCAAAGCCCTGCCCACTCTTCCCCGGAAGAAACTGCGATACTGATCCATTTGTCTTCCCCTTTGCAGACATAGCAGTTATGAGGTGCCATGGAATCATCCCGGTTTCCTTTTCTTTCCTGAACCCTTTGATTCAGGACATAGTCCAGAAGGATATCCCCTGAAAAAGCTGCAATGGCCTCCATGGATGACATGTCGATATATTGGCCTTCACCGGTTTGTTCCCTGTGATACAACGCGGCCAGGATCACAAATGCCGCGGTGCTTGCGCTTCTCAAATCAATGGAGCCCATGAAATTGCTGGGGGGCCAGTCCGGATAACCCGTGATGTGGGGAAGCCCTGCCAAAGCGGCGAAGGTGGGAGCATATCCCACATATTCCCTGTCGGGTCCGGTTTGGCCGCAGGCGGAAGAAGACAGATAAACAATGTCTGGCTTTACGGCTTTAATATCCTCATACCCCAGTCCCAGCCTGGGAATCACACCGGGACGCAGATTCTCCATGACCACATCGGATATCATCGCCATTTTTTTTACGATTTCAACGGCTTTTGGTTTTTTAAGATTAAGGCATACGCTCTTTTTGTTAAGATTCAGATTATTAAAAACGCCGGATTCATCCGGAGATTCGAATTTTCGCCCGGTGGTGAAAGACACCATGCGGGCATGGTCCAGACGTGCCATGCTTTCGATCTTGATGACTTCAGCCCCCAGAAATCCCAGAAGGCAGGATGCAAAAGGGCCTGCCCATGCTGTGGTCATTTCGGTGATTCTGATGCCGGATCAAGGTCCTTGATTGGTCATTTGGTCCCCCTTAAATCGCCCCTGTGAGTGATAATTTTTCCAATGCTTCCCGAGAATATCCCAGCTGTTTGCCAAAAATCATTTCATTATGCTCTCCAAGCCCGGGAGCGGGCCGATCCAGTGCCCAAGGCGTTGCAGATAGCTGGTATGGGCCTGCGGGAAACTTGGGGATAGGACCCATGACCGGATGGTCTGTTTCCACAAAGAATTTCCTGGCATTGAACTGGGGGGAATTGACCACGTCTTCCGGCGAGTTGATCGGTGCCACAGGAACACTCAAAGCCTGGCCTTTTCGAAAAATTTCCTCTTTGGTATGTTTCATCGTCCATTCAAGAACCCGTTTTCCAATTTCATCTGCATGCTGAGACCGGGTGACCCGGTCTTTGCACCATTCTTCCTTGGCCCAAGCAGGATCTCCAATCAATTTCATGAAAGATTTCCACTGGTGTTCTTCAGGGGCCACCACAACCACATAGCCATCCTTACAGGGCAGAATCCCTTCGGGAGAACGGCGGTTTTCATTGCCCACTCTTAGCATGTTCACCTGATCGTTGGGGAAGGTTACGCTTTCCACGCGCTGCATACAAATGAGGGCTTCCATCTTGGACAATTCTATAAACTGGCCTTTTCCCGTCCGGCTCTTTTGAAAAAGGGCTCCCATCACAGCGATGGAGGCCAGGAGTCCCGGATCAAAATTCCCGCTATTGCCACCCACTTTTACGGGCGGCCTTTCTTTATTCAGGGCAGGCATGGGCAGCAGATTCCCCTGGCCGCTCACATGGGAAACATTCAACTGAAAAGCCTTGAAATCCTTATAGGGTCCGCTCAACCCAAACGGGGTGATGGAGGCCATAATAAGACCCGGATGAATCCGATGTAAATGATCATACCCCAAACCCAGGCTTTCCATATATCCAGGATGGTGATCATCGATCAGAATATCCGCTTTTTCTACCAGTTGGTGAAAGATCTTCTTGCCGTTTTCATCGGCCGGGTCCAAGGTAATCCCGTATTTGTTTGTATTGACGTATAAAAAAAGGATTGATTTTTCCGGGTGGGAATCATCGTCTTTGAAGGGGGGCTTTCTTCTTGAACCGTCCCCGGTTCGGGGTTTTTCAATCTTTATGACCTCTGCACCAAGATCCGCCATGAGCTTTGCACAATAAGAACCACTGATGGTCTCGCAGTACTCCAGAATCCGAACTCCCTTAAGGGCCTTTCCAGTCATGCTTTAAAACCTCCTTGACACACCATTAAAAAAAAGCCCCCGGGAAATTGAAATGCATCAATCACCCGGGGGCTTTGGTCAACCTGTTTTCTTTTCTTTATTCAACTATAAGCTTGCCGGTAGCAATCACTTTTTCGTCTTTGCTGATGACTTTGTAGCTATATTCTCCAACTTCAGTGAACTGAAGGCTTGAAGTTCCTGCAAAAGAAACCCAACTGGTAACATAGCACCATCTTTCTTTGTCCAGGTCCACCAGGTTGAAATCGCTCTGGTAGGCCGTTACGCTTTTGCATTTTTTGCCGTCGGCAAATTCGATCTTAATATCCTGTTGCGCCACGCCGTCCAGCCAAACGATAATGGTGTTCTTTTTGGCATAGGTGACTTCGGGGTCAATAAAGAACCCTTTTAATGTATCTCCACCCACTCCATGGATTTTTACCAGTTTTGCATCCTGGGCACAAACATTCCCCTGAATTCCAAGCACCAATCCAGCAGCCATCATCAAAACCAAACCAACAACAAAAAATTTCCTTGATTTCAACATTTTCTCCTCCTTCTCTTTTGTTAATGTTTGTGATGCGATTGAATTTTTATGTATCAAAAGTCTTTCCAGTTTAGGGTGATTTTACGAAATGATAAAAACATGATAGGCATTTTTACGAGTGTTTCAATGTATATTTTAAAAAAAAGAATAAGTCAAATAAAATAGACGCTCTTCCCAAAAATTGCCAAGCCTTGGCTCCGAATCATTAATCCTCAATGAGATTAAAGTTTTATTTAATAAGGACGATAATATAACCAGAAATATAAAATAATACAAGACGGGAATAAAATGACTACTATCTATAACAAAGAAATATCTCCCTGGGAAAAAAAGTCGGCCTATTTCAAGAATGTCCGTTTCGGTTATATGGAAAATACCAATCATAATATCGAAAATATCATGGAAGGGATTCGCATACAGAACGAATCTTTATTCAAGGTAGCGGACCCGGTTTTTGTTCACCCGGAAACCAAGCCGGATGCCCTTTTATTGTTCGGCCTGAATGAGGATGACATTGCCCAAGGCGTTTCGGGCCTGAAGGCCTCCTTTGAATGGGGGATTTCGGATGTGTTGTGGCTTCTCGAACAACAGAAACCCATCTACAGAGAGCTCATGGCAACCCTCTCAAAAAGCGAAAACTTATCCACTGCGCAGTTTAAAATCAATGCCCAGAATGCTTACTCCAAAGGATGGTTTGAGGAAGCCCTGAAAGATTATCATAAGGTGGAAAAGAGAGAAGAGGCCGATTTCACCGTGTATACCAGCATGGGCATGATTTATTTGTTTCATTTGGTGAACAAGGAAAAAGCCCTGGAATATTTTGGAAAAGCGTCAGAGTGGGCCAGAACCAGATCACTCTTTTACACCAGCTACGCCCTGCTTTTTCAGGTTCTGATCAAAAAGGATCTGGGTGCCAATGAAGAGGCTGAGACGATTGCCAAAGCAGCCGTGGCAAAAGCCCCTGATTTTTCAACAGCTTTATATGAACTTGCCCTCCTGAGTGCCATGCTGGACAAAATGGAAGAAGCCATGCAGTCCTTAGGCAAGGCTGCAGCCCATGACGTTCGATATTACCTCAAAGCCCTCTCCGATCCGGTGTTTGGCAAACATAAGGCAAAAATAAATAGCCTGATTGCGGAATCCAAAAGGAGGAAAAAGGAACTCTCGGAAAAAATATCCCGTCAGATTACAGAAGTGATGAATGATATAAACAGCCTCACCCGCCAGTTTAACGATAAATACAGGGCAAACCAGATCGCCATGGACAAGGAAATTGTCAAAGGGATCGGAAACGGTCTTGAAGAAATCCAAAAGGCCATCACTCGGGACAGCTTGATGGACTATGCCCTGGTTGAAAAAACGATTCGCGAAACACAATTTTCCAGATTGGCCCACCAAGCCCATAAGAAAATATTCCACAATGTCATGGCGAAGAGAAAGGAATTTACACGTCCTTTTGAACAGAAGATCGAACAGGTCAGAAAACGGTGCAATCTATTATCCAGCGAAAACACCAGCGGGTCCGGTCAACTGGTCCTGACGCTTTTTTACTTTGGATTGGGTGCAGTTGGGGGAGGGGCCGCCGTGATGGTTCGTCCAGGCATGTCTTCGGGGATTCTCGGCGCCATTTTGGGCTTTGTTTTTGCCCTCGTAATCCAATTTTTAATCAAAAGATACGGCGAAACCTATGAAATTGACTACTCGGGGTATGATGGATACAGTGAAATTGAATCGTTTATTATTCATTTGAAAAAATTAGAAAAGAAGCTCCCTGCTTTCAACATCTGATTCAGATTCGGTTCCTGAATCCTTCACGAATCTTTGTGATGGCCACCCGCTTTCTATCTTTTCCAATGCTCCCAAGACTCCATGTCGCTCAATTCCTCCCTCTGGCTTATTTTCTATTTACTTAATTAACGTATTGTGTTTTACTTTTTAAAACAAAAAAGAACCCAATCCACCCGCCTGGCGGGTGGACTTATTTTTGACTATATCCATAGGGGAGATAAAATTGAAAACGTCCGTCATTGATTCATTAAAATCCATTTTTCTACCGGAATCCATCGCCGTGGTCGGCGCATCGAACACCCCGGGGAAATGGGGCTATTCCATGATCAGCCGCCCTGTTGAATCGGGATACAGGGGGAAAATATATCCTGTCAATCCAAGGGCGGACAAAGTTTACGGCATCAAAGCCTATTCTAAAATATCGGATCTGCCGGAAGCTGTGGACCTGGCCATCTTCACCATTCCTGCGGTCCTGGTGCCGGGGGCGGTAAAAGAGTGCATGGATAAAGGGATCAAAGCCGGAATCGTCATATCCGCAGGTTTTGCTGAGATCGGCCCCAAAGGAGAGGCCCTTCAGAATGAGCTCGTCGAGGTCGCAAGGAAGGGGGATTTCAGGTTCATCGGCCCCAACTGCATGGGGGTATGGAGTTCCCCGGTACGGCTGAATACCGCCTTTCATTTCAAGCCTGAGCCCGGAGGGATCACCTTTCTGTCACAAAGCGGGACCATGGGGGGCTACCTACTGGAAACCGCAAACAACAAGGGTTATGGGTTCCACACCTTTGTCAGTGTCGGCAACCAGGGGGATCTTTCCATGGCGGATTATTTGGAATATTTCGGCCAGGACGATCTCACAAAGGTCATTGTTCTCTATATTGAAGGCCTCAAAGACAGCGCCCGATTCCTGAAAAACGCCCGGGAAGTGGTGAAAAAGAAACCCATCATTGTGTATAAGGCCGGAAGAACCCAAGACGGGGCCAGGGCCACCATGAGCCACACAGCGTCCATCGCAGGATCCGATGCCATTTTTGAGGCCGCCTGCAAGCAGGCCGGAATCATTCGGGTCTATGACGTGATCCATGCCTTTGACCTGGCCGAAGCCCTTTCCAAACAGCCCTTGCCCAAAGGAAAGCGAGTAGCCATTGTTTCCGGCGGCGGGGGACATTGCGTGGTCACCACCGATGCCTGCGCGAGCTATGGTTTGGAGGTTCCGGAACTGGACAAGAAAACGGTGGATGAAATTCAAGCCTTGTTGCTGCCCCATGCCCCGATCCCCAAAAACCCCATTGACATGGCGGCAGACAACCGGCCGGAAACCATTAAAAAGATCCTCAAGATCCTGGCCAAACATCCGGATGTGGATGCCATCATCACCGCCACCAACTTTCTCCGGAATTTAAATGATCCCGAAGTGCTGAAGCTCAAAACCGATATCACCATGATGGTATCGGGCATTCCGAAGAAATATGGCAAACCGCTCATCGCCACCATGCACCGCAGCCAGATGGAAGGGGTGTTGTTCGATTTCATGAAGGCCCAGGGCATTCCCTTCTATGAGTTTCCCGAGGAGGCGTCCAGGGCGGTTTACGGCCTGTGCCGGTATGCGGAAATCAAGAAGTCGTTTCAGCAGGAGTAATAATCAGGACTCGAAGACTCGGGCTTTGCGCTAAGCCCGTGGAGGCATGTTTTCCTTAAACACGATCACCTAATTTGAGCGATTTTCGAGTTTGCCGCAGATGCAAGAAAAATGGCATTTCGCTATAGTCGCCTATGCGGAATGGCATTTGACACCGCAGATGCGGTGAAATCGGAAATCCATCAAGGCAAAACCCTTCGGCTGGTCCAGTAATATCGTTCCCAGTAGCCGGGGCCCAAGACGGAAACAATCACGCCCCTGTCTTTTGACACATGCACGAACTCCTGATTACTCAGGTAAATTCCCACATGCCTTGGAGCAAAGGAAGGCCTGAAAAACAACAGGTCCCCTGCCCTCAGATCTTTTCGCCTCACAAAATTTCCAATCGTCACCTGCTCTTTGGTACTCCTTGGAATCTCCAGGTTAAATAGTTTCCGATATATAATCTGCACAAAGGCGGAGCAATCTATACCGTTTCGGCTTTCGCCCCCGTCTTTATGGGGGATGCCTTTCCATGATGAATATTCCGAACGGATTCGCTCCTCGATGAAGGTATTGTAATTCAGGGTTTCAAGGGGTTTTTGCTTCTCCGGCGGGATGACCCTGCCCCGGCCCATGCCACAGGAGGCCGTAAACATCAGGATCACCATCAGAATCAATAGAAACGGAAAACGGAAACCTGCAGGAATTCCTAGTCTGGTATGTTTTGCCTCCATCACCTTCCCTGTTTAATACACCCTTCTCAAATGTCTGTGATCGGGTTTGCCTTCAAGAGCATGAAGGCCTTCATCAATCAGGCTTAATACCGTCTGCTTTTCATCAGGCATTTTATACCCTTCGTAGCTTTGGGAAAATAAAAGCCTCCCGTTTTTCCCGGTCCAGTAATTCCCGGCGTGGTCAAAACAGAGCTTTGAAGTGACCTTAAGCTCCTGAACCATGAGCTTAAGCTCTTCCAGATGTTCCCTGGCGTTGAGCAGGGTCAGCTCGCCCTTCTCATACTCATCGAAGATGGGGGTGCCCGGGGACGGCACAAAAGGCCTTGAGCGGATATAATGGGGATTGATTTCGTTGAGCACCCGGGCCGTATTCCTGGCATGATTCTCCCACATCTCTTTCCCTCCGAGCCCGGGCATCCAGTATTCCGACAATTGAAAACCGGCTTCCATGGCTTTTTTCCCGCCGTCGATTTGTTCTTTGCCGGTCACGCCTTTTTGAACCTTTTTCAGAAGGACATCATCTCCGGATTCCATTCCCACATGCAGCCGATCCAGACCGGCCTTTCGAATTCGGGTGAGTTCATCCAGGCTTTTTCGGGAAAGGGTCTTTGACCGGGCGTAACTGGTTACCCGTTCGATGGAAGGAAAGGTTTTTCTGAGATGAAGTAGAACCTCAACCAGGTTGTCCGTGGGCATCATGATGCTGTTCCCGTCCTGAAGAAATGCCGTTTTTGCCCCGGATGAAAGCCAATTCAGGATCATGCCAAAACCCGAGCTGGTGTTCAGATCCGGGTGTTTCTCAATCATGCGGATGATGGTATCCCGGTTGATATTGCCTCCGTGCCCCAGGGCCACGGATATCGTCTGCATATCCATGCACAGGGCGGCTATGGAATCAATATCCCCTTTGATTTCTTCCACAGATCTCAAGGAAAACTTTTCATGCTTGTACATCCCGCAGAA
>VMSV01000051.1 GCA_013791935.1 Desulfobacteraceae bacterium
ATTGCCTGGTGAACTCTGCAATCCACGGGATATCGTCCTGATGGCAAAAGATGAGCCTCCCCAGAGAATTATTTAAAACAGCTCGTTTTAAAGCCGCGCGGCGGAGGTAAATCCTCACCTCCGCCGCTTTCGCAGGCGCATCCATCCCATGGACCCTTCTGTGGTTGTTCAACCTTTCCAATTATTCTTCCTCTGTGAACCTCTGGCTGCTTTTTATATGGGCATCCCTGGCCATCAGCTGCTTTTTCATTTTGTGGAATATTCCCAAGTTGACAAACTGGTCCAGATAGGAATAAATCACCGGCACCACGGCCAATGTCAAAACCGTAGATGAAATCATGCCACCGCAGATGACGACTGCCAAGGGTTGACGGCTTTCACTGCCGACACCGAGCCCCATGGCCACCGGTAAAACACCCGCGATGGTGGAAACCGCCGTCATGAGAATGGGCCGAAGCCTTGTGGCCCCTGCTTCCACCAGGGAATCCTTCATATCCATGCCCTTTTCACGCTGCTGGTTGGCGTAATCGATCAAAAGAATCCCGTTCTTGGTCACCAGGCCGATCAACAACACCAGTCCGATCATGGAATACATGTTGAGGGTGTTTCCCAGAATATACAGCAGGCCAAAGGCCCCTACAAATGCAAGGGGAAGGCCCATCATGATGGCAAACGGCTGAATAAAACTTTCGAACTGTCCCGCCAGAACCATATAGGTTAAAAGAACAGCCAGTAAAAACGCAAAAACAATATACCCTACGGTTTCCCCAAAGACCTCAGACCGGCCTGAAAAACCAGCCGTATAACCTTCGGGCAGGGTTTCATCAGCGATCTTTCTAACCATGGGCATGGCGTCCCCCAAGAGGATTCCCTCAAGGTTGGTATAGATGGTGGCAGACCGCTGCCGGTCCCTTCGGTTGATGGTATTGGGACCCACACCGATTTCCAGTTTGGTGAAATTGGAAATATCCGTTAATTCCCCTTTGTTGGTCCGGATCCAGATCCGCTCCACGTCCTCGGGAAGAAGCCGCTGGCCCGGGATCAGCCGAAGGCGGATATCATAGGTCTTGCCCCCTTCCTTGAATGTGGTCACATCCACCCCGCCAAGCAGCGCGCGGACCGCTGTTCCAATGCTGGAAATACTCACCCCGGCATCCGCCGCCTTATCCCGGTCGATGATCACCCTGACCTCGGGTTTGCCGATCTCCAGGTCCCGAGTAACCCCGGTGAACCCGGGTATGGTACTCATCTTTGCGATGATCTCCTTGGAATACCGGTCAATGCCTGCCACTTCAGGGCCTTGAAGAATCAGGTTGATATCGGCATTACGCCCGCCACCGCCTCCCATCATGGACCGATCGTAAACAGCCACCTTGGCATCCGGCAAGACCTTTAGCATTTTTCGCAGCGCCATTTGAATTTCCTTCTGGCTTCGGTCCCGCTGGTCCACAGGCACCAGGTTCATCATAACCATGCCTTTGTTGGAACCCCCCATCCCCGCAAGGGAAAACATGCTTTCCAGTTCCGGCAGGGTCTGGAGCATCTCCACCACCCGGTTCATCACCTCATTGGTCTTATCAAGGGAATAGGCCAGGGGCAGCTCAAAGGAAACAACCGATCCGCTGGTATCCTCCGCGGTAGTAAATTCCTTTCCCACCCGTGAAAATAAAACCATGGCCACAACTATGGATACAATGGCCACAACTATAATCACCCATCGGTGGGCCAGTGACCACCGCAGCATACTTTTATAGCCGCTTGAAAGCCGGTTCATCATGCGATTGAAAATGTGAAACGCGGATTTGTCCCCCAAAAGCTGCATCCGGAGAAAACGTGATGACAGCATGGGGATCATGGTCATGGCCACCAGGGTGGAACACACCACGGCAAAGGCCATGGTTACGGCGAAATGATAAAAGAATTTCCCAACCATCCCCTGCATGAAGGCCACCGGAATAAAAACGCCCAAAAGGGCTGTGGTGGAAGCGAGGACAGGAAATGTGACTTCAGATGAGCCATCAATAGCTGCGGCCATGGAACCCTTGCCCAGGGCTTCCCGGTGCCGGAAGATATTTTCCACCATTACGATGGCGTCATCCACCACCAGCCCCACTGCCGTGATCAGGGCCAGCATGGTCAGATTGTTTAATGTGAATCCCATGGCGTAAATACAGGCAAATGTGGAAATAATGGAGGTAGGAATGGCCACGGAACTGATCAAGGTGGTTCGAATATTCTGCAAAAAGAAGAAAATCACCAGGGCCGCCATAAGCGCACCCAAAATCAGCTGAAACTTCACTTCGTTAATGGATTGCACGATAAACCGTGTATTGTCCATAACGATTCTGATTGTCATGCCTTCAGGAAGAATTTTTTCGATGTTGGGGATTTCCGCCCGGACCTTTTCGGCAATAGCCACATGATTGGCGCCGGACCGCGGGGAGATCCCCAAACCAATGGTTTTTTCACTGCCCTTCCGATCGGATATTTTTGCTATACCGGTGGCATCTTGCCTTCCAGCCTCGGCATAACCCAGCATACCCAATCGGATGGGCACGCCGCTCCGGTAGGTCACAATCAAATCGGTAAACGCTTCTGCCTCCTCCAATTCCCCCATGGTGCGGATCAGAAATTCCTTTTTTGTGGATTCGATTTTGCCGCCGGGGATTTCAATATGCTGGCTCCTTATGGCGGTGATAACTTCATCCACGCCTATTTTGTAGGCCGCCAGGCGCTCCCGATTCAGCCATATCTTCACTTCTTTTTCCCTGGCACCACCAATGGTGATTCCCCCCACGCCGTCGATTTTCTGAAACATGACCCGGATTTGCTCATCGGCAATCTTGGTAAGGTACTCAAGGGCATGCTGGCCGGAAATACTGATCCACATGATGGGCTGAGCGTTGATGTCCATCTTCGATACCACCGGGGGTTCGGCATCTGCTGGAATTTTATAAAGCGCCCCGGAAATTTTGTCCCGGACCTCTTGAGATGCCACGTCCAAATCCGTATCCAACTCAAACTCAACCATGATATACGACACATTCTGGCTGCTCGAAGACGAAATGTGTTTGATCCCGTTGATGGAGCTTACGGCATCTTCCAAAGCATCGGTAATTTCATTATCGACTTCTTCAGGTCCGGCCCCCGGCCATAGGGTGCGCACGGAAATCATGGGAAAATCTACATCCGGGTTCAGTGCAACACCCACCCGGCTCAGGCTGATCAGGCCAAATACCACCAGTGCCCCGATCAGCATGGTCACGGTAACCGGCCTATTGATGGAAAGCTGCGGCAAATTCATGGCATCACACTCCTCATTTATTTTTTCGGATCCATCATGGGTTTTAACGTCTGTTCCTCTTCCGGCCGCGAATTTGTCTTATCTGTGGAGATGTTCACCACCCCGACTCCGTCCTTTACGGCGAATTTCCCCTCCAGAATAACCGCCTCTCCCGGGGCTATGGTAGGGTTCAGAATCTCCACGCGACCCTCTACTACCTTGCCCAGTTCAATCACATGTTTTTTTGCGGTTTTCCCGTCTGTTGCGTAAAGATAGGTTTCGTTCTCGGTCTGGATCACGCTTTCCCAAGGGACCGTCACCGCATCCTTCCGAACTTCCGTGATCAGCTGTGCCTTGGCAAACATCCCCGGGCTCAACTTCTTTTCATCATTTTCCACCAGGGCTTTGATTAAAAAGGTTCGGGTTCCCACTTCCACCGAAGGATCGATAAAGGAAAGTTTTCCCGTAAATCTCATCTCCCCGTATGCCTCCACTGTGAGATTCACATCCTGGCCAAGAACCAAATGTTTTTTATATTTTTCAGGCACTTTGAACTCGATTTTAAGGGGATTCAGATCCACCAGGGACACCACAATATCCCCGACCCGAAGATAATGACCCGGAGAAAAGCTCCTTCCCCCGGTGACTCCGTCAAAGGGGGCCCGAATCATGGTATCCGAAAGGTTCTCCTTTTGACGGTTCAGGCTGGCGAGCGTTTGAATGATCTGGGATTTAAGTTCATCAATTTCCGTAGTCATGTCATCGAATTTTTCCGCAGATACCAGTTTCTGCTCCACCAGAGAGCGATTCCGCTCAAGGCTTTTCTCCTTGTTTTTCAATCGAACTTCCAGTTGCTCCACCTTGGCCTGAAGGTTATCAATTTCGGCCTTGATCTTGGCATCGTCTATCCGAACCAGAAGCTCTCCTTTTTTCACCGGTCCCCCCTCCTGAAAAAGGATGTCCACCACTTTTCCCTGGGTTTCGGTCCGTATGGTCACCTCCTGGCTGGACACCAGAGTTCCCACCTGATTTAAAACATATTCTACGGGCCTTTCATCCGCTACCCCCGTGACAACCGGGATGGCAGCCATCCTATCCTGGACCGCTTCGGGTTTCTTCTTGCCGCCTCTTAAAAAGAACATGGCCAAAAAAACCAACAGTAAAACCAACCCGATGATTGCCCATTTATTTTTCATGACCTGTTGTCTCCTCTGTATTTAATGTAACCGTCATATGATGTCGGTCCAGAATGGTTCCCATGTTGTAGTAAAGATCGGATAGCCCTTTATAATAATCGACCAGGGCGGTTACCTTTCTTATTTTCGCTTCAATGAGATTGGCTTGGAAGGTTACAATACGAAACGTATCGGAAAGCCCTTCCGAAAGGCGCTTCATTTCCTGGGCCAGGGATACGGCTGCCAGGGATTCAAAGGTTTCCGCAACAAAGAGCCTTTCCATGCTGCGGTTGGCATTGACCATGGCATTTTTTACCCCGGTTTCCGTTCGGGACTCGATTCGTTTATACCGGTAAATCGCCTGCTGTTTCCCCTCCCGGGTCATGCTGTAAAGAGCTTTGGCCGACCGGTTTCCAAGGGGGTAAAGCACATTGATCCCCGCCCTCCAGGAATATCCGTCCCGGTCCATCATACTGGAAAAAGCCTGGCTGTAATTCCCGTCGTATTCACTGGGATTGTGACCGTAAATGGTGGATACGGATTCACCGGAAAGCCCATTGACCCCGAAGGTTCCGGAAAGGTCCACCCTGGGCAGCTTCTGATTCTTGTAATAGGCCAATTTGATGTCCCTGTTTTGAATTTCCAGACGCTGAGCCTGCAATTCCGGGCGGTTCACCAGAGCTATTTCCAAAGCCGTATCCATGGCCGGATAGGTTCCTTCTGTTTTGACAATCTTCTCCGGCACAATCAGCGTTGCATAAAGGGGGTCATCTTTTTGAAGATTTAAAAGATCCTTTAATTGATCCGAAATCACCTCCACCTGCTGCCGGGCATAAAGAATCTGTTCGTCCCTGGAAGCAACAATGGTTTCCGCGCTCTGAACTTCACTGATGGGCACCACCCCGGAGTCGAATTTTTTACGGTTTCCTTCCAGCAGGGTCAGGGCAAGCTCCCTGGATTCCATCCTGTATTCCAGGGCTTGAACCGCTTTGACCAGTTCATAATAGACCGTTTCAATGGTTTTAACGATCTCATTGATCTGGGCGAAATAAAGCAGTTTGGCCTGTGCTTTCTGATTTTCCGCCACCCGGACATCCGATGTATTTACCGAAGGCCCGAAATCCTTCAACAGGGGTTGGGTGATTTCCAGAACAAGATAATCCCGGTACTCGGGCTGCAAATCCGTTGTGGAGGAGTTCGTTACGGCTCGGTTGGTCCTGGCGGAAAGTTTTCCCCGGGTTCCCATTTCTAATTTTTTACTGATCCCGGCCGAACCTTCTTTTCTGCGGTCTTCCGAAAAATCACTCCCGTAAGAAGAAACGTTGGTGGGGATCTGGGTCTCGGCAACGGCCACAGAAGCATCCACCAGAGGGTCAAAGGCTGATTGGTTTAAAATCACGTTCTGACCCGCAATGTAGACGTCTGATTTTTTCACCTTGATATCCAGGTTGTTCTCAACCCCGCGAATCAGGGCTTCCCTCAAGGTCAACTCCGGGGTATCTGAAATATTTGCTGCTTCCGATCCTGTGCCGGCAGCTCCCCCATGGAGCCACAACCCAATCAGCATGCATAAGAAAAGCCTTATTTTCATATCCTGTCTCCACCTGTTTTAATTGACATTCGAAGAAATGCTTCTTCGGACAAATTGAACCAATGCGTCGGGCATGTCTTGAAGATTTGGAATATTCGGGAGATACCGGTAAAGATTGCTTACGCCCATCAAAGCCCCCCGGATCAACAGAACGGTTGCATCAGCGGGTAGGTCCCGAATGGTGCCGTCCTCACGACCCTTTAAAAGCGCTTGCTTTAAAATTTCCAGAATTTTGTTCCATTTGGCCATTAAGAATTCGGAGGCTTCGCTCCCCGGAGCGATAATGTCTGAAACCAGCTCCCGGTGAAGCACGGCTATGGCCTTTTCCCGCCGCTCCCTCAACTCAAAATGAAAGCGGATGAATTTCTCCACCACTTCCATGCCCGTAAGACCGGGATCCCGGGACGCCCCATCCATTCCGCTCAGGTACTCCTCTATGATATCATCAAGAATTTGAACCAGGATTCCCTGTTTATTTTTGAAATAATGAAAGATGAGGCCTTCCGCCACATTGGCCTTCCTGGCGATGAGCGAGGTGGGGGTCCTGGAGAAGCCTTTTTCTCCGAACAAATCTATGGCTGCGCTTAATATTTCCTGCTTGCGGTCTGATTTTTCCATCTTTTCCATGATATGGATGGTTCCTTGATTGAGTAATCACTCAATTCATTTTTAAATTTTATTTACGCGCACATTTTATAAAAGTCAATTATTTTTTTCCAAGACCAGCCTTTTTCATTTCAAGGCACGGCCCCTTTAAAATTGAATATTCCCTTGAAAATGATGGGCAATGGGAATAGAATGTGTAAAAATGAATAATATCAGAATATTTCTACCTTCATTCCTGACTTGGAAAAATTATGCCTGTATTTGAATATTCAGCCTTGGACCCCCATGGAAAGAGCCTAAAGGGAATCATGGACGCAGAAAGCGCCCTGGCTGCCAGAAGAAAAATCCGCAATACAGGAAAGTTCCCCGTTACCATTCGAGAGTTGGAGGAATCGACCTCAAAACAGCCTGGCAAGGGGTTTTCCCTTCCCCGGCTGTTTCGCAGGGTAAAGCCCGCCGAAACAGCCATTATAACCCGGCAATTGTCCACTCTGCTCAGCGCAGGCCTTCCCCTGGTTACGGCTCTGGATACCATAGTTCCCCAGATGAAAGCCCATGCCTTTAAAACCATTCTGGCCCAGATCAAGGATGCCATCGTGGAAGGCAGCAGTTTTGCCGATGCATTGGCCGATTACCCCGAAACCTTTTCTCCCCTTTATTATAATATGGTAAAAGCGGGAGAATCCTCCGGTACCCTTGAAATCGTGCTTGCGCGCCTGGCGGACATTACTGAAAAACAGCAAGCGTTGAACAGTCGCATCCAGGCGGCCATGATTTATCCGATCTTCATGGGATTCATCGGGTTCGCGGTTCTCGCCTTTTTAATGACGGTGGTGGTGCCCCAGATTACTTCCATATTTGAAGACATGAATCAGGCCTTGCCCACCCCCACGGTGGTGCTCATCAGCATCAGTTCCTTTATTAAATCCTATTGGTGGGCCTTATTCCTTTTGGGTATCTTGCTTTTCATTCTCTTTCGACGGTTCAGAAGAACTGAAAAAGGGCGATATTACTGGAATAAAGCCCAGCTTGGTTTTCCTCTGGCGGGAAATCTGGCCAAAAAACTGGCCATTTCCAGGTTTTCAAGAACCCTGGGGTCTTTGCTGGCCAACGGGGTTCCCATGATGAATGCCCTGGCCATCGTGAAAAACATCTCTCCCAATGTGTTGATCAGCAAAGCTGTTGAAAACGCCGCAGAAGATGTGGGCAAAGGCAGAGGGTTGGCCCAATCCCTGGGGGAAAGCAATATTTTTCCCAATCTTCCCGTTCAGATGATTCAAATCGGAGAGCAAAGCGGTGAGCTTGAATCCATGCTGGGGAAGATAGCTGATATTTACGAAAGTGATGTGGAAATCAGCATTCTTAAGCTGACCTCCCTTCTGGAGCCTTTGATCATTCTGGTCATGGCTGTGATGGTGGGTTTTATCGTCATCTCCATTTGCCTGCCCATCATTGAAATGAATCAGCTTGTTTTATAATTTTTTCATACCTTTTAGACGGAGGAGTCATGCGCTTTATTAAAAAATCCACCCTGTTCAACACCAAGGGATTTTCACTTATCGAACTCATGGTGGTCATTGTGATCATCGGGCTCCTAGTGAGCATCATCGCACCCAGATTTATGGATGCACCCGGCAAAGCAAAACAGGTCAAGGCCAAAGCCACCATTGAAAGTCTGGAAAGCGCCTTGAAACTATACAAACTGGACAATGGTGCTTACCCCACCACGGAACAGGGGCTGGCAGCCCTGGTTCAGCAACCCGCCAATACCGGGGCAGGCTGGAAAAAAGGGGGATATCTTGAAAAAGGCCAGGTCCCCAAAGACCCCTGGAAGAATGAATTCATTTATCTTTCTCCTGGCCTTCACAGTGATTTCGATCTGATCACTTACGGCCAGGACGGAATTCCCGGCGGTGAGGAAGAAAACACGGACATCAACAACTGGGATGTGGAATAGACTCACCCCGCAGGGAATCCAATGCCTTTCGCTAAAAGACACCCCCATTTTACCGGGTCTGATTCAGGGTTTTCCCTGATTGAACTCATCGCCGTCATCTCCGTGGTCAGCATCATGCTTTTTCTAACCCTGCCCAGGTTTGATATCTTTTCCCGGCAGGGTGACCTCAAGGGGGCGGCCAGATGGATCATGGCCCAGGTGCCTGGCCTCAAGGCAAAAGCCCTGGAAGAACAGAAGCAGTTCCTGTTAACCGTGGACCTGGATCAAAATACGCTGGGCGTTTTTCCCGGTGAAATCCCCGAAAAGACAGAAGAGGAGGAAAAGACGGGCACGGTTCAGACGTTGAAAAGCTACCCCCTTTCCGATTCTGTTCGGCTCAAGGATGTCACCTTTCCGGAAGCAGGGGTCATCACATCCGGGCAGCCCGGAATTCGCTTTTACAAAAAGGGATATTGCGACAAGGTCATCATTCATCTTCAGGACGACAACAACCAGTACATATCCCTCTTCATCGAACCGTTTTTAAATACCGTGGTCCTTCGGGAAGGATATATCGGGTTTGAAGGATAAACCGGAAACAACATGAAAAACCCATCCCGACAAAAGGGATTCACCCTGCTTGAAGTCATGGTGACCGTTTCCATCATCGCCATCGCTCTGATCAGCATCTTCGACCTTCATACCCAGACCATTTCCATGAACATCGATACCCGGTTCAACGCAACCGCCCCTTTCCTGGCCCGAAAAAAATGGACAGAACTGGAAATGCTTCCCATCCATGAATTGACCCCGGGCTCAGGAGATTTCGGCGAGGAGTTCCCGGGATTCGCCTGGAAAGTGGCCGCAGAAGACATCCAGGCCGAAGAGCTGAAAACCAGCCGGTTCCTTCTGAAAAAAATAGATATTCAAATCAGCTTCAACCATGAAGAAATGGTCTACGAAATGAGGACATATCGTGCGTTCCAGGAATAAATCAGGGGATCGACACAGGTCCGGGATTTTTCGGAAAACCGGGGGATTCACCCTTCTGGAAATTCTCCTTGCCGTATTTATCTTCGGTATTGTCATGGCCACCCTGTTCGGCTCCTTTAGCGCGATCTTCGGCAATGTGGAAACCATGGAAAACAGGGCCTCCCAATATGATATGGCAAAGACCTGCCTGGATCGTATGAGCGAGGACCTTGCTTCCTTATATATCACCTCTTCAGATATGTATCCCCTTTATTCCTCGGAAAAAACGGAGGAAAAACCTGACATCCATGTTGTTTCCGGGGACAATGCGACCTCCGGAGAAAGAACTTTTTCACGTCTTCGGTTCAGTTCCTTTGCCCACCTGCCTTTTGAAGAAAATATTCACAAGGGGGTTGCGCAAATAATTTATTATGTTCAACAGGTTGAAGGCCGATATCTCCTGAAGCGTTCAGACAGGCTTTATCCCTATCCGGCGGCGGGAGAACCCCCTCCTGGAAAAAACAACACGGATCCGGTGCTGTGCATGGACATGGAGTCCTTTTCCATCGTGTATTTCGACCAGGAAGGGAAAGAACACGAAACCTGGAACTCCGATTCGGATGAGTTCTCCCATGCAACACCCAAAGCCATCGGGATCAAATTGGCCATCGGGGGTGAGCCGAGCACCTTTCATACGGGAACCACGGTTTTGATCCCTGCTTACCGGGAAAAGAAAGAACCCTGACATGAAACGAAAAGCCATCCCGGCCATGGGAAATAACCGCGGCATCGCCCTGCTCATCACCCTGGCCGTCATCACGGTTCTCATGACCATTACCGTGGAGTTGAACCGAAGGGCCCGTTCCTCCATCACGGCTGCGGCTGCTGCCAGAAACCGGATGACCCTGGAAGCCATGGCTTCCTCCGGGATACAAGGCGCCATGGCTCTTCTCATCCAAGACAAAATCAATGACCCGCCCTCGGGCCTTGACAGTATTCAAGAAAAATGGGCCGATTCCGAAGGGCTGGCAGCCCTTGCCCAAAGTCTTGCTTTTGAGAGCGGCGCTGTGGAAATAAAAATAACCGATGAGCTTTCAAGGATTCAAGTGAACACCCTGGTCCAGTTTCCGGGGGGGAAAGAAGCCAACAATCCCCAGATGTTTTTATGGGAACGCTTTATCCGGATAGCTGAATTATCCGGCGAGGACATGGCGGAATTTGAACCCCGCACCATCATCAATTCTTTAAAGGATTGGCTGGATTCGGGCGATGATGATGCAATCACCGGCATGAACGGGGCAGAGTCGGATTACTACCAGAGCCTTGACCCGCCCTACGAATGCAAGAACGGACCCCTCAACCATCTGGATGAGCTCACCCTCATTCGGGGTGTCACCCCTGAACTGTATTACGGCCTGGAAGGAATGTTCGGCATATCCAATTATGCCACCACCACCACGGGTCCTCGGGGAAACGGCCAGAACGATTATTTTACCGGAAAAATAAACCTCAACACAGCCGAGCTACCAGTGATTGCGGCGCTTCTGCCCGAAGGAAGCGAAATGCTTGCGCCCAATATCTTAGAGTACCGTGAGGAGATGTCCGAGGATGTCTATATTCATGATCTTTCTAATATCAACTGGTATAAAAACGCTTCCGGATGCAGTGATCTTAAAATAGAGGAAGCCCTGATCACCGGATTCAGTGATTATTTCAAAATAGAATCCAAGGCCTCCATGGGCGATATGGATTTATCGGTGACGGCTCTGATCCAGCGGGTAAAAAAAGCCGATACCGGCAAATGGGAATGTAAAGTCTTGAGTTGGCAACAGGAATAAAGTATATTGCAGTTTTTATTCAATTTAAAACAAGGAACCCGGTTCAAAGGGAAAAGGCAATGATCCATAAATTCAGCAGAGGTATTCTGGGGCTGGACATAAGATCCGACGGGGTTTCCGCTGTGCTGATGAAAACCGGCATGAAAGGGATTGTCATTGAAGACAGCGTCCACATCCGTTTCTCAAATCCGGAAGACCTTGAAGAAAAGACCCTTTCCGAAGCCCTTTCTTCCATTGCCTCTCAAATGGATGTTGCAGGCGCTTATTGCATAGCAGCCCTGCCCTTTACACGCCTGTCCATTCGTACCCTTGCCGTTCCTTTCATGGATACGAAAAAAATTCGCCAGATTCTTCCCTATGAACTGGAGCCCGCCCTGCCATTGCCCGTTGAAGAGCAGATGATCGATTTTATTCTTCTTGAAAAAGGGAGCAAAGACCAGGCCTCAGAGTTGCTCATTGCCTCCGTTGAACAGAAGGAACTGAAATTTTACCTGGATCAGTTGAAAGCAGCCGGCATGAACCCCGAGGTGATGACCATAAACGGCCATGCAGCCGCGGCAGCCATTGCTGAACGAAGCCCCGGAGAGAACTTCATCTTTGCGGATATCGGCCGCAAAAAGGTAATGGTTTTTGTGGCCGCAGACGGGAAAATCCAGTTTATCCGTTCCTTTCCCATTCCCTATGAAACCGCAAGAAGGGCTGCAGGCATTACCACGGGCCTGTTTCACACCGTTCTTGCCCGGGAAGAGCACTATCCCGATAAACCCCTTCCAGACAAAATCATTCTTTCCGGCAGAGGGTCCAATGAACCGGGTCTCCCAAGGCTTTTGGAAGATCAATTGAATCTTCCGATCCATTCCATGAATTTCGTCAAGGAAACGGAAATCGGGCTCATGGAAAGCCTCGGCCCTTCATGGGTTCCCATGGATATGGACAATGCCCTTGCTCTTTGCTACTGCGAAACCCAAGGGTTGAAAGGGTTTAATTTTAGGAAAGACTCCTTTGCCCACAGGAAATTTTGGATGGATCACAAAGCAGATTTCATCCGGACCGGACTTCTTGCCGGCCTGGTTCTGGTTTTGCTTTTCCTGGGCAGCTTAACGGAAACCCTTATTCTGGAAAGGCAAATGGCTTCGGCAAATCATGAACTCATGGCGGTTTTCAAATCCACATTTCCGGACCGGACCGTGACCCACGCGCCCCTGGAGCAGATGAAAGCCGAGCTGCAATCCCAAAAAAGTCCGTCGCTCTTCTCCGATGACATGAAAACAGACATCAGAACCATAGACATGTTGAATGATATCAGCGTATTGATTCCAAACAACCTGGACATTAAAGTCACCAAGCTGGTTTATGGCCCGGGGACTGTCCTGATTTCAGGGAACACCAAAACGTTCAATGCCGTGGATGACATGAAAACCCGTCTTGAGAAATCCGTCCTGTTCAAGGGGGTCACCATTGCTTCGGCCAATCTGAACCGGGCTGGAGACCGGGTGGATTTCAAACTTAAAATAGACTTGAGCTGATCCTTATGCCAATGATTGCCACCATAACCAAAAACATGACAAAGAGGGAACGCTATGCCGTATTTCTGACGGGCGCGTTCCTGTGCCTTTTTGTCATGGTTCAGTTCATCGTCTTTCCTTACATGGATGGAAAAGAAACCCTGAAACGCCAGGTGGCACAGAAAACAAAAGATCTGGAAGAGATGCTGGTTTTAAAATCCCGGGTTGAGGCCTTGAATCAAACCACGGATTTATCACGAATCAATTTCGCAGGCCGGGATAAGGATTTTACGCTTTTTTCCTTTCTGGACCGGCTTTCCGGAGAAACGGGCATCAAAGACCACATCACCTATATGAAGCCCTCCAGTTCCGAATCAAAAAACGGGGCCTACACGATTTCCCAGGTGGAACTCAAATTAAAAGCCATCACCCTGAAGCAGCTTACGGAATACCTTTACGGGGTGGAAACATCCAGAAATATCATGTTTGTCAAACGTCTGACTCTGGATAAGAGCGTAAAGCCCGAGGGCTATGTCGACGTGGTGATGCAGGTGGAAACCTATGAAAAGAAATGAGAATCATGACCGGTAAGACCACCCGTTGGCTTTACGGTGCGGCCTTTGCCGTTTCCGTTTTGTTTTTCGGCTATGTTCTTTTTCCGGAAGACAGGGTCAAGGATCATATGCTTATCTCATGGGCCGAAATTTTTCCGGAACTGGATCTCAGCATTCAATCCCTGGCCCCCTCTCTGCCTTTGAGCGCCAAGATGAAAGGGGTTCAAGTGCGGCTTGCAAATGGTTTTGGTTTTGACATTCCCTTTATTTCGGTGGGATACAACATTCTGTCCTCTTTGGGATCCATGCGTTCGTATTCCTTTAAGGCGGACGGCTATGACGGAAAGGCCGACGGAACCTTCGCCCTGACCAAGAAGGCCCCGGCCCGGAACACGGCGGATATCCATCTTTCGGGAATCCGCATGGAGAAAATAGAGCCGGTTCAGAAGATCACCAACGGCCTTTTCTCAGGACTTCTGAGTGGAGAAATCACCCATGACAGTGGAAAGGGAAAAGACCCGACCTTTTTGAATCTGGTTTTGTCAGACTGCAAAATGCCGGTTAAGCTGGCCTTTTTGGATCTTGGGGTCATGGAATTCAAGGATGTGCTGATGGATGCGGCACTCACCGGCCAAAATTTTGAAATTCGCAAATGCACGCTCAAAGGGGTTCAGGCCGATGGCGACTTTGCGGGACAGATCGCATTCCATGAAGACTTGAACCGAAGCCGGTTGAACCTTTCAGGCACCATCAACCTCCATCATGAATTTCTCAAAACCTTGCCCCAAAATCAGGCCGCAGGAAATCTCATGACACGAAACGGCATTCGGTTTACGATCAGCGGCACGTTTGAACAGCCGAAATTTTCCTTAAGGTAAAAACGATCATGACTCTGATCAAACCCTATTTCATCATCATCAATTGCCTGCTTCTGGCTTGTGTCGCCTACCTGGGGGTGAAAACCGCCTATGACATGGCCGGAACCCGGCTGAAAACCATGAAAACGACCATGGCTCCGGGGAAGCCGTCCGATGCTCCGTCCGACGGGTCCAGAAAACCTCTGGTCCAGTATGAAGCGATTGCTCGGCGCAATCTTCTTGACGTCAAAACAAAGAATGCGGAAAACGTTGAACCGGTGAATATTGAATCCCTGGAGCAGACCGAACTTAAGCTTAAACTTTGGGGCACGGTCATCGGAGTCCCTGCGGATAATAGTTATGCGGTCATTGAGGACACCAAATACAGGATTCAAACCCTTTATCACCAGGGGGATTCCATTCAGGATGCCGCCATCAAGATGATCCTTCGGGGAAAGGTGATCCTCCGGGTGAATGACCGGGACGAAATTCTGGAAATGGAAAAAGTCCAGGATTCAGGGCCGGATTCCCGCCGAATGGAAAGTCCGGAAATGGCCGACTCTGCTCCGATTCGATCCATGAGCCCTGCTGTCCCCCAAAGCCAGAAAGTATCCCTGGACCGGGCGGAAATTGACAATGCCTTGGAAAATGTCACCGACCTCATGCAACAGGTAAAAGTCATGCCCAATTTTGACAACGGCTCGCCTGACGGATTTCGCTTAAGCGGCATCAAGACAGATTCCCTGGTGAGAAAAATGGGCCTGCGAAACGGCGACGTCATCACAGGGGTCAATGGAAACCCCATCAGAACCATGGAGGACGCCATGGGATTTTACCAGCAGTTGAGCGGTGCGCCCAATGTGTCCCTTCAAATCAAGAGAAGAGGAAGAGAAAGAAATATTGAATTCAACATCAAATAAAACATGCAAAGAAAAAATTATGAAAACCCGATTCAATTTAAAACCGCCCGTTCTGGATAGGATGCAGATGGGCCTGTGGGGTCTGGTTGTTTTTTTCCTTCTATTTTCAGCCTCCCCAATCCGGGCTTTGGAGAACAGCCTTCCGGTAAACGGAAACGGCCACACCTCCAATGGAAGCAACGGAACCAATGGCGACACCAATGGACGATATGTTTCCATCGATTTTAATGATGTGGACATCGAAGTCTTCATTAAATTCATCAGTGAGCTTACCAACAGAAATTTTGTGGTGGACCGGCGGGTCAAAGGAAAGGTTACCATCATTTCCCCTTCCAAAATATCCATTGGCGAGGCCTACAAAGTCTTTGAATCCATTCTGGAGGTCAATGGCTTTGCCACGGTGAAAGCTGGCGAAATCACAAAAATCGTGCCGGCGCCCGATGTAAAAACCAAGAACATTCCCAACATGTTAAGGGCCGAATACGAATCCCCGGATGATCGAATCGTCACCCAGTTGATCCCCCTGAAATACGCGGATCCCGAAGAAGCCAAAAAGCTGTTGACCCCCTTGATTTCGAAAAACAGCGTTCTTTTATCCTATGGGCCCACCAACATGCTCATCCTAACGGATGTCTATTCCAATATTCGGCGTCTCATGGAAATTCTCAACGTGATTGATGTGGCGGATATCGGGCGGCAATTGACCGTTCTGCCCATTGAGTACGCCGATGCCGTGAAACTGGTCGCTCTTTTGGAAAATATTTTTGAAACCAAAAAAGCACCGGCAAGAGGAGCTGCGGGGGCTGAAAAATCCGTGAACATGGTGGCGGATGAAAGAACCAACACCATTATCGTCATGGCCAACGAGTCGGAAACCCGGAAAATCAAAGACCTCATCGACCTGATGGATCGGGAAACCCCCAAGGGAAACGAGAGAACCCGAGTGTATCGCCTGGAACATGCCAAAGCGGAAGAAATGGCCACGGTGCTTCAGAGCCTGGGGTCCAAAGCAACTGCCCCAGGTCCAACCACCGGCAACAAATCAAAAGAGTCCGCCATTGCAGCGGGAAAAGTCAACATCATCGCAGACAAGCCCACCAACAGCCTCGTCATCATGGCTGAAAAAGATGAGTACATGATCATTGAAGACATCATCAAGCAGTTGGATATTCCCCGGCCCATGGTGTTCATCGAATGCCTGATCATGGAAGTGAATGTGAACAAGGATATGAATATGGGGGTGGAATGGATCGCCGGGAATAATTTCAATGATGGATCCGGCATCTATGCAGGTGGATTCAGTGGTGGGGCCAGCAACGCGGATTCCGGGTACAGTTCCATTCCCAATGCAGGCGCTCTGCTGCCCCCTGGATTTTCCATGGGCTTGTTAAAAGATTCCATGAAAGTGAATGTGGGTGGCGTTGTGGGCTCCGTTACTTTACCCAGCATCGGAGCCATTGTGAACGCTTATAAGAAAGATAAGGACGTTCATATTCTATCCACTCCCCAGATCCTTACCACGGACAATGAGGAGGCCACCATATCCGTGGGGAAAAACGTGCCGTTTAAAACCAAATCCGGTACCGATGTCTCCGCTGCCGATGTCTCCAACATTTTTTATGAAACCTTTGAATACAAGGATGTGGGCATCACGCTTAAAATCACGCCCCAGATCAGCAAGGACAGAAAGGTGCGATTGGCCATCAACCAGGAAGTGAGCCGTCTGGAATCCTCGGTGGATTTCAGGCCCACCACCCTGAAGCGGACTGTGGATACCACCATTATTGTGAATGATAAAAACACCGTGGTGATCGGCGGGTTGATCGATGACAGTTTTTCCAACATCGATTACAAAACCCCCTGCCTGGGGGACGTCCCCCTGTTCGGCAAAGCCTTTTCATCCACGGCCAAGGCCAATGAAAAAACAAATTTATTTATATTCCTGACCCCCCATGTGATTCAGAATCCTTCAGAAGCCACGGACATCTACAAGGATAAAAAATTAGAGATGGACTTGATCCAAGAGGGCAAGGTCAAACTCTACGATGAAAACAAACCCAGGGAACCCGGGAAAACCATTCCCTGATGTGGATTTCAAATTCTAAATTTTAAATTTATTGGATTATGCCAAATAAGTTATCCAGAATCCTGACTGAAAAATACGGTCTTTCGGAAGAGGCTATTCACCAGGCCCTTGCTTCAAAAAACGTCAAGGGCGACAGCATGGGGGATGTCCTGGTCCGGAAAAACCTTCTGTCCGAATTACAGTACCTGGAAGCTCTGGGTCTTTTCTACCACATTCCTTTCCAGCCCAACCTGGTTCTTGAAAACCTGGACACCACCTTCACTCAGAAGGTCCCCATTCAATTTTTAAGAAAATACCAGATGGTTCCCCTGGCAATGGCCTTAACACCTGATGACAAGACTCAACTCCTTCCGGAACGCAAAATCGCCGTGACCGAGCCCATTCATTTTCATGCCCTGGATGATCTGGTTCAGATTATGCGATGGGATGATTATACCCTGACCCTGTCCACCAAAACCGCCATTGCTTCGGCCATCAACATGGCCTTTGACCTGGGCCGGGATTCCGCCGAAGAACTGGTTCAGAACATGGAAGAAAATGAAGGGATCGTGATTGATGAATTCCAGAGCACAGCGGATCTCCTGGATGACACCAGTGATGCTCCGATTATCAAACTGGTCAACCATATCATCTCCCAGTCCACAAAAGCCCGAGCCAGCGATATTCATATCGAGCCCTACCAGGACAGTTTCAAGGTCCGGTACCGGGTGGACGGAATTCTCTATGACCTGCTCGCGCCGCCCAAAAGGATTCAGGCGGCCCTGACCTCCAGAATCAAAGTTATGGCGAAAATGAACATCGCCGAGAAAAGGCTTCCCCAGGACGGGCGTATTGATGTGAAAATCGGCAACCAGGAGATCGACATTCGCGTTTCCACCATTCCCACCTCCTTTGGAGAGCGGGTGGTTTTGCGCCTCTTGAACAAGAGCAGTTCTTTGATCGGGCTTCCGGAACTCGGTCTTTCCCCGGAACGGCTGAGTATCCTGGAAAAGTTGGTAAAATCCCCCAACGGTATTATTCTGGTGACCGGGCCCACGGGAAGCGGCAAAACCACATCCCTTTACGCCATCCTTTCTTCTTTGAACAAGCCGGACATCAATATCATCACCATTGAGGATCCGGTGGAATACCGATTAAGAGGAATCAGCCAGATTCAGGTGAATCCGAAAATCGACCTCACCTTCGCCAAGGGATTGCGATCCATTGTTCGGCAGGACCCGGATATCATTCTGGTGGGGGAAATCAGAGACCGGGAAACTGCGGAGATCGCCGTTCAGTCGGCCCTCACCGGGCACCTGGTTTTTTCAACCCTTCACACCAATGATTCGGCCAGCGCCATCACCCGGCTGGTGGACATCGACGTGGAGCCTTTTTTAATCGCCTCTTCCGTGTTGGGTGTGGTGGCCCAGAGGCTCATCCGGACCCTTTGCCAATTCTGTAAAGAACCTTTCACGCCGGATGATTTTGCCATTGAAAGCCTCGGCTTAGCCCCGGACCAGGCAAAGGATGCCGTCTTTTACCGGCCCAAGGGCTGTCCGCAATGCGTTCATACCGGATATAAAGGCCGCATCGGTATTTTTGAAATCATGGTCATGGAAAGCAATTTAAAAAGCCTGATCCTGAGAAATTTTGACGCGAATCGCATCAAGCAGGAAGCCTTGAAAAACAAAATGGTTACCCTTCGGGAAGACGGCCTGGAAAAGATTTTCAAGGGAATCACCTCCATGGAAGAAGTCATTCGAGTCACGCATCTTTGATCCGGAACCCTATGAAAATATATTTTTTTTTCATTCTCCTCCTGGTTCTCACAACCACCGTATCCGTGGTTCATGCCGCTGATCCAGAAGGGGGAAAAGCACGTGAGCCTCAAGAGCCTTTGTTGCTGGCTCCGATCTTCGCCTATCAGAAGCATATTTCTCCGGTTCTGGGCGGGAAATGCCCCATGCATCCTTCCTGCTCCCGTTACTGCGTGGATGCGGTAAAAAAACACGGCCCGGTTCTGGGATGGATCATGACCTGCGACCGCCTCATGCGCTGCGGGAGGGATGAACTTGCGTCGTCCCGGATGGTTAGAATCCATGGCAACTCCTTAGGGGTTGATCCTGTTTCTAATAATGATTTCTGGCTGAAAAATCACTCCCGATGAAAGTAAACCTTTTTCCTCATTTCAGAATACTGCTTTTCATCCTTGCCATGGGTTTTGGAGGCACGGACAAAGTTTTGGCGGATTCATCGAAAACCATCGAACCCGGCCGCCAGCTGGAATTTGCAGAGCTGTATTATGATGCAGGGGATTTTTTTCGGGCGATTACGGAATTTGAAAGATTTCTCTTTTTCTTCCCTGACCATCCAAAAGCGGATTATGCCAGATACAAAACAGGTCAGGCGTATTTCCAAAACCGGGAGTATGAAAAAGCCCTGGAAACGTTTAATTCCATGGTGAAAAAAGATCCGGAATCGGGCCTTGCTTTTTCAGCTTATTTTGATCTTTCCGACTGCTATTTCATGCTCAAGGATGATTTCAATGCCCTGTCCGTGCTGGACCAGGCGGCCAAACGCTCCAAGGATCCGGAGTACCAAGACAAGGCTCGGTATCGAGCGGGTTGGCTCCTTGTGGAGACCAGGCAGTGGAATGAAGCCCGCTTGTTTTTTGACCGAATTCGTGACAACAACAGAACCCGGTACCGGGTCACGGATCTTCTGGCCGGCCTTTCGGAGGTCAAGAACATCCCTCAAAAAAATCCGAGCATTGCCGGCGCGCTTTCCGTGATTCCCGGAGGCGGCTATCTCTACTGCGAGCGCAAAAAGGACGCTCTTGTGGCATTTTTATTAAACGGCGGACTGATCTGGGCTGCAGCAGAGGCATTTCACAATGAAAGCCCGGCCCTGGGAACCGTGATCGCCTTGGTGGAAGCCGGGTTTTACGCAGGCAATATTTACGGCGGCATCAGCAGCGCCCACAAATACAATGATAGGAAAACCGTGGATTTTATAGACACCCTGAGGAAAAGCACCAGGATCAGCCTTCAGGGGGGCATAGAGTCCCCAAGCGTGGCCATCCTGTATGAAAAATCTTTTTAACCGGCAAAGGAAAAAACCATGACCAGTTTGATTGACGGAAACCCGTGGATGTGGGTGATCATTGACGATAATCCGGGAAATGAACAGTATGTGGGGCAGGAGGATGAGCAAACCGGGGTTGCTTTCATCCCGGCCTTTTTAACCAAGGAAGAAGCCTTGAAAGGCTATAACCTCATCAAACGGGAAAGAACCCGGAAATACGAAGTTCAGGCGGTTCGGTTCAAGGAGCTTTCCAAAGATTGCCTGGATCACCAGTTCGTTATTTTTCTTCTGGACGGGGAGGGCACTGTTTTGGAAAAGATCGCCCCGGGCGCATTCGGATCAAACTGAGAATTTGCATTAAAAAGGCGCGGCCAAAAATTCAGCCGCGCCTTTTTATTTTTTTATACCGTTAGAATGATTAGAATTTCAATTTGGCTTCCCAGTAAAATTCGTAAGCATCATCAGTACCCCAGAACGCATCACCCGGCATGAGCACCGCGTAATACGCTGCGAAACTCAACGCCTTGTTATATTGGTATGAAACATTGGCCTGATAGTAATCCCCGAAATCGTCGGAATCGTAGCCATACCCATAGGTTTGATCCAAATTGATTTTTGAATAGGACACACTTGGAGCTACAGGGCCAGCAACACAGCTTGCGCCGACGGTGGCGATACGCAGGTTGGAATAGGCTGCTTCCCCGGGAGTTGTGCCAGCTGCCCAGTAATAATCATAATTCGCATTGTTATTCCAAGGAACATTTACGAATTTCCATGCCAGCAAATCACCGAATTGGGGCCAGCCGCCGTAAAAAACATTCCAGCCTTCAAAATCGTCGGTCTCTGGATCATCCCCGCTCATATAAGCATACTGGGTAAAAATCCGGGGTTTGGCTTCAACGGCAGTAAAAGTATATCCTAAATCTGCTTTTCCTCCCCAGGCATCCTGGTCATAGTCTCCCGCATAGCTCCATGCAGACTGTCCCAACTGCTTGGCCCCTTCCAGGGAGTAGTCCAGCCCCATGTCGAATTTATCCGAGAACCGGACACCAAACATTTTGATATCCATATCAAGGCTCTGGTCTTTTCGCTGCATGGCGTAAACTTCCTGTTTCCCGCCAATGGGGGACCAATCGCTTGCGGTCAAATAAAGGCCCATCAAATAGATGTCATCGCCGCCTCCATCACTTGCAGAATTATTTGCCCGATTATTTTCCTGGTCGATCACATAGAAAGCATCCAGCATGATGGTGTCGGTAAAATTATAGGTTCCCTTGATACCGTCAAAATACATGGATGTGGAGGCAAACTGGGATTGGCCGTCAAACAGAACAAAGCCTGAACCATACATGAGGTTCTGGCGCCCTATTCTCAAGGAAAAAGGAACGCTGGCGATATTTTTTACATCAATGAAGGCATTTTCAACAAACACTTTATTGTCTATGTTATCGCCATCCCTTTGACCCTTATACTCTGTATTTTCTATATTCTCCCCATAAGTCTGGTTGGATATCCGGATATATCCGAAAACATTATCCCCCAGATCAGCACTTACATTCAGAGCGGTTTTGATCCGGAACACAGACCAATCATCATCCACGCGATAATAGTCAGAAAAGTCAGCAGCGGTTGCGTAGGGATAGCTCTTGTTACTGTCGTCATAAAACGACCAGAAGTTGTTCAACTCATACCCTCTCATTTGGACTTCTCCCCCCAGCTTGATGCCTCCCACATCCACAGCAAGGGCTATTGAAGGAACCAACAACAACAGCGCCAAAACAAAACCTAATTTTTTCTTCACTTTATTCTCCTTTTGTTTAAAAAATCATTGTGGAATTGAAACCTTCAATTTTTCTCTCCAGAAAAATTGTCAAAGACTAAATCCCATTTTTTTTCAAAAGTAAAGTATTTTTTTTAAATATGGTTCCAACTTGCTGAAATCAGATATAATATCCAGGCAAATCTTATTTGCAATTCCGGATCGCAACCCCATGGGCCTTTTGGAATTATTTACCGAATCCATTGACAAAGAAGGCGAGTTCAGTTTAGAAGCCTTTTCCATGGAACATCCTCGACCCCTGAACATCTGTTTGCTGAGCTATCGAAGCAATCCCCATTGTGGCGGGCAAGGTGTTTACATTAAAAATTTAAGCCGGGCTTTGAAGGATCTCGGACACCGGGTGGAAGTGCTGGCCGGGCCTCCGGACCCCTGCCTGGATCGGGACATTCCGGTTATCAAAGTTCCCTGCCTGGATTTATACAACCCGGAAGACCCCTTCAGAATTCCTTCTCTCAAGGAACTTACCGACCCTATGAATTTCATGGAATGGGCCGGGGTGTCCACCACAGGGTTTCCCGAACCCTTTATTTTCGGGCTCAAGGCCTATGTTTTCCTGAAAAACAACCGGCACCGGTATGATGTGATCCACGACAATCAGAGCCTGTCCTACGGTCTCTGGGCCATCCATAAATTTCTGCCCACCCTGGCCACCATTCACCACCCCATCACCGTGGACCGGGAAATTGACATCCGGCAAAGCCGTGGTTTTCTGGATAAATTCAAATGGCTCCGGTGGTATTCCTTCATCGCTATGCAAAAACAGGTATCCCGATCCCTTGACCGAATCATCACCGTATCGGAATGCGCCAAAAAGGATATCGCAACAGATTTCCGTATTCCCCTTGACCGGCTTTGCGTGGTTCCCAACGGCATCAACACGACGCTTTTCCATCCGGTTCCCGGTGTGAAGAGAGAAAAAAACCGTTTCATTGTAACCAACAGCGCGGATATGCCCTTAAAGGGCCTGAAATATCTTCTGATGGCTATGGCAGACCTTTCTAAAACACGGAATGCGCACCTTGTGGTCATCGGCGCTCCGAAAAAAGACAGCGGCATTGTGAAAATCATTCAAAATCTGGGAATCGGCGACCGGATCACTTTCACCGGCCGGATCAGCGATGAGGAATTCATTCTTCAATATGCCAGGGCTTATGCAGCCGTGATTCCTTCCGTGTATGAAGGATTCGGCCTTCCCGTGGGAGAGGCCATGGCCTGCGGCGTTCCGGTGATCAGCACCACCGGTGGAGCCCTGCCCGAAGTGGCCGGGGATGCCGGGATACTGGTGCCGCCAGGGGATGCAAAAGCCCTGGCCCGGGCCATGGAAAAGCTCATGGATGATCCTGGCCTTGCTGAAAAACTGGGAAAAGCCGGGTATGAAAGGGTCCAGGCCCATTTCACCTGGAAAAAAGCCGCTGAAAAAACGGTTGACGTATACAGGGAGGTGATCAGTGATCACCGTTGATTTTGAAAAGCTCGGGATAAAACCAGGCTACCGCATTCTGGACATGGGCTGCGGCAGCGGCCGCCATGTGAGCGGGGCCTATCAATTCAAGGATGTGGTGGTGATGGGAGCCGATCTTTGCTTTGAGGATCTTCAAAAAGCAAAGGACCGGTTGATCTTCCATGATGAACTGGGGGCCCACGGCGGAGGAAAATGGGGCCTTTCCGCTGCGAACATTTTGCATCTTCCCTTTGCCGACCACTGTTTTGACCTGGTGATCTGCTCCGAAGTCATGGAACACATTCCCGATCATGTTTCAGCCTTAAAGGAAATCATTCGTGTGCTGAAACCTGGAAGGCCTCTGGTTATCAGCGTTCCCCGGTATTTTCCCGAAAAAATCTGCTGGCTTCTCTCCGATGAATACTTCAATGCCAACCAGGGACATGTTCGAATCTACCGAAAAAAAGAGCTGATCAACCTGGTGGAATCTCATGGCCTCACCCATTGGAGAACCGGATTCGCCCACAGCCTTCACGCCCCCTATTGGTGGCTAAAATGCTTTGTGGGACCCACCCGTACGGATTCCTTCCCGGTGAACCTCTACCACCGCTTTCTCACTTGGGACATGATGAAAAAACCCTTTGTCACACGAAAACTCGAATATTTTCTGAACCCCATCCTTGCGAAAAGCCTGGTTCTCTACTTTCAAAAGCCCGCATGATCAGGCCGTAAAATTCGAATTTAATTTATGAAGTCCAGAGCCGGACCATTATCATTCCCGCCTGTGGATCTTTATTAGACTTTCTGCTATAGTCCTCAATAAATCAACCCAGCCCGTAAGCGATAGGAAAAAAAATGGTCCCATCCCTTTTGCTTTACCAAAGCCCGGACCCCGGAACTCGGCTCCAGCGATTCCAGGGGGATCTCATCACCTTCGAACTGCGCATGAGCCAAAGCCGGTCCGGGATGGCATGGTTCCGAACCAATATCGGCCATGGAAACATCACCCGGAAAGAGATCATCGCTCACATCGAGCACCATGAAACCCCCCTGAAAAAAGACTGGTTTGACATTCCCATGATCCGGGTGGATGATCAGAATTTCGCGCTCACCCTTGCCCTGAACGAGGTGGGCCATTTTGAAGGCAAGTGCGTATTTTTTGAAACCGGCTCCATTACTCCCCTGTGGCCGTCCGGTGAGAACACGGTGATCAATGTCCAGCCCTGGGCCACCTGCGGCAGCAATATCGTCTACAATGCCTTTGTCCGGCAGTTCGGAAAAAACAAAGCAAGCGGAATAACCGCCACTCCCATTGACCGGCAATGGATCAGCGCTCTGGATGACCAGGGGTATACAGTCATCCCCCCTTCGGGAACCTTCAGGGATCTTATCAAAGAGCTGGATTTCATTATGGGAGACCTGGGATGCCGGATTCTCCAGCTTCTGCCCATCAACCCCACCCCCACCACTTTTGGGAGAATGGGTCGTTTCGGAAGCCCCTATGCAGCCCTGGATTTCACCGCCGTGGATACGGCCCTGGCTGAATTTGACGCAAAAACCACCCCCATGGAGCAGTTTCTGGAATTGGTGGATGCAGTCCACCAGAGAAACGGTAAAATCCTCATCGACATTGCCGTGAACCATACGGGCTGGGGTGCTGAAATTCATGAGACCCATCCCCAATGGCTGGTTCGGGATGAGGAAGGGAAAATAGAAAACCCGGGAGCCTGGGGGGTTACCTGGGAGGATCTCACCAAGCTGGATTACTCCCACAAGGATCTCTGGAAATACATCGCCCGGGTCTTTCTCACCTGGTGCAGAAGAGGGGTGGATGGATTCCGGTGTGATGCGGGGTATATGATCCCCGTGGAAGCCTGGACTTATATCATCGCCAAAGTCCGCGCTCAATTTCCAGATACCCTTTTTCTTCTTGAAGGCCTGGGTGGAAAGATCTCAGTTTGCCGGGACCTGTTGAACCTCTCCAATTTCAACTGGGCCTATTCCGAATTGTTCCAGAATTACGACCGCCAACAGATTGAACATTACCTGCCCGAGGCCATGGACATTTCCAACCAGGACGGGAACCTGGTCCATTTTGCCGAGACCCACGATAACCAGAGACTTGCGGCCAGATCTCCGGCCTGGGCGAAAATGAGAACAGCCCTTTGTGCCCTGACCTCCATGAACGGTGCCTTTGGCTTTGCCAACGGTGTGGAATGGCTGGCCACCGAGAAGATCGTGGTTCATGATGCCAATAGCCTGAACTGGGGGGCTTCGGAAAACCTGGTGGATCACATTCGGCGAATCAATATTCTGTTAAGAGAGCACCCGGCCTTCCAGGCCCATGCCCGGCTAAAAATGATCCAGGCCGGGGAAGGGAATTTCATCGCCCTGGCAAGAGAGAATCCTCTTCACGGGAAAAAGCTGCTGGTTCTGGTGAATTTAAGCGATAAAGCGGCGGTTGTCTGCCACTGGAAAACTGAAAAAGGATTGGAAAGCCCGACGCTTTTCGATCTTCTCACCGGCACCCCCGTAACGATTCAACACCGGGATCAGGAAAGCGCTTGCCAGCTTAACCCCGGCCAGGTGCTTTGTCTTACGCCGGATGACAGGGACATGGCGATCCTTTCCGCACAGCGGGGAAAGCTCCATGATCTTCCAGACAGTCTTCTTCACCAGGGCCTGAAATCAAAGGTTCTGGATATTCTTCAGGTTTTCCAAAGCCTCCCGGACTTGCCCTCCGGAAACATGGATGCTGCTGTGGCGGCCTTGAAAAACGACCCTGAAGGTTTCATACGCAACATGAACCCCGATTCCCCGGAGTCCAAAATCATTCACTGGGACTGGCCCGGTGATCTGAAAAGAAAGGTGATGGTTCCGCCCGGTCATTTTCTTCTGGTCCGTTGCCCCCATCCTTTTGATGCCCGCATGGAGCAGAAAAATCAGGTTCTACGGCTGGAAAAAAGCCTGATTAAAAAGGATGAAAAATACCTGGCCATTTTCCCGCCCCTTGAATCCTTCAACGGGGTTTCGGAATACACCCTTAAAATCACCGTTTACGCCCATGGCCGGACCCTTCATCAAGACGCTCTGCTTTTGGCCGTTTCCCCCCCGGACCCTGGAGCTCTATTGGAAATGGACTTTTCCAGGGAGATCATCCATAATCATCTTCTCACGTTTTTAGGCACCAATGCCAGGGGGGGCATGATTCACACCCCGGTTTCCTGGGGAAAGCTCTTCAGCCGTTATGATGCGCTTCTGGCGGCCAACCTGAATCCCGATTTTCCCGTGGACCGCTGGATCATGTTCACACGATGCCGGGCCTGGGTGGTTTTCCAGGGCTATTCCTATGAAATTAACGAGGAGTGCTTAAACCGGTTCTTCGTGGATGAAAACGGCCAGGGGAACTGGATCTTTTTCATCCCCGTGGGCCGGGGCAAACATATCCGGTTGACCCTTAAAGCGGGTATGGATGAAGGCGCAAACGCCATAGCTCTTTCGTTTTTCAGGAATCCAGACGGCAGTGAAACCGGCATGCTGGAAGACGATCAGCCGGTACAACTGATTCTGAGACCCGATATCGAAGATCGAAGCTTCCATGATACCACCAAGGCCTATCTGGGCCCGGAGCAAGCCTGGCCGGGAGCTGTAAAGCCAAAGCCCGACGGATTCACCTTCCTTCCCCACCCGGACCGGTGTCTGGACATGACCCTGCCGGGGGCCCAATTTTTTCCGCAATCCGAATGGTATTACATGGTGTTTCGATCCACGGAAGCGGAACGGGGTCTTGACCCCGATTCCGATCTTTTCAGCCCGGGATATTTCGAGACTCTTCTTCATGCCGGAGAAACAGCCACGCTTTCCGCATCCATTCAGGAACAAAAGCCCCGAAAAACCAAATCCGGAACCGTTAAAAGCAAAACCGGGACCGACCCAGCCCAGGATTCACCCCGAAGGCTTTCAGCCGCCGAATCGCTGGAACACGCCATGGACCAATATGTAGTGAAAAGGGAGGCCTTCAGCACCGTCATCGCAGGCTACCCATGGTTTCTGGACTGGGGCCGGGATACCTTGATTTTTTTAAGAGGTCTCATCGCTTCGGAACAAAGCAAACCCGGGCCGGGCAAGGCCGGGGACATCCTGAAACAATTCGGAAGGTTTGAATCCCGAGGCACCCTTCCCAACATGATTCGCGGGGACAATGCAGAGAACAGGGATACTTCCGATGCGCCCCTGTGGTTCTGCGTAGCCTGCGGGGACCTGATCCAAGCCCGGGGCAGGGACTTTCTGGAAGAATCCTGCGGAACCCGGACCCTCCGCCAGGTCCTGGTGTCCATTGGAAACCATTATGCTGAAAAAACCCCCAACGGCATTTCCATGGACCCTGCATCCGGATTGATCTTCAGCCCGAGCCACTATACTTGGATGGACACCAACCACCCGGCGGGTTCTCCCAGGGAAGGCTACCCCATTGAAATTCAAGCCCTATGGTTCAGGACCTTGATCCTGCTTGCTGAAATCGATGCGCGGGAAAATGCTGCAAAATGGAAATCGCTGGCAAACCGGGTCAAAACGTCTCTGTTCCGGTTTTTCAAAATCGAGGGTATGAACTACCTGTCGGACTGCCTCCATGCAGTTTCCGGACAATCCGCAGAAAAGGCCCGTCCCGATGATGCCCTTCGTCCCAACCAGCTCCTGGCTGTTACCTTGGGGGCAGTGGATGATCCTGCCCTGATTTCCAGCATCGTTACCGCCTGCCAGGCCCTCCTGGTTCCGGGCGCCATTCGAAGCCTGGCGAATCAGGAAATGAAACACCCTCTTGAAGTTTATCATCAGGGTCAGTTGCTCAATGACCCTCATCACCCTTACCAAGGACGCTATATGGGGGATGAGGATACAAAAAGAAAGCCCGCCTATCACAACGGCACCGCGTGGACTTGGATCTTCCCCTCCTTCAGTGAAGCCTATGCCATGGCCTACGGTGATGCGGCAAAAAAGACGGCCCTTTCCTTTTTATCCTCGGGGATGGATCTGTTGTTCAGGGGCTGTGTGGGACATATTCCTGAAATTCTGGATGGAGATGCGCCCCATGCCCAGCGGGGATGTGACGCCCAGGCCTGGGGGGCAAGCGAATTGTATCGGGTGTGGAAAAAGCTGTCCAGCCCATAGACGCATACTCCGAGCATAAGAGCAGCCCTCACCGGGAGGAATAGGGTTTCTCCGCGCCCTCGGCGTCTCCGCGTGAAACCTGCTTGAGCTCTCGAAGTACTTCCTCCGCAGCCTTTTTCTGCCCGGAGAATTTTGCAGCCTCTTTCATGGCGGAAATGGCTGTGGGAATATCGTTTCCATACCACGCGGCATAACCCATCAAGAGCCATGCCCTGCCCCTGGTTTTATCCCGATCCACCGATGCTTTCAAAGCCTTCACCGCTTCAGGATAGTCCCCGGTGTTAAACAAGGTTTCCCCTTTTACCATGAGAAGCCATGGATCTCCTGGTTTCTTTTTTAATGCCTCTTCAATCCATGGAAGGGCCCCCTTGGGTTGGTTGATGGCGGCATACCCCCGGGCTATTTTCTCCACCAGGTCCGTGTCATGGGATCGGCTCAGCAAATCCGCCAGGATTTTGATGGCCGGACTCGGAAGACCCGTCATAAGGTAGAGATCCGCCATGAGTTTCTTTTCTTCATCAGACAATTCAAATAAACGGCCGTAAACATCAAATACGGAGAGAGCATCCGAATACTTCTCCAGAGCCAGATTCACATGGATCAGGCCTTTCCACCATTTGGGTTCTCCGGGCTCTTCCCGGGTGAGGGCCTCCCCAAGGGCAAGGGCTTTCTTCTCCATTTTCAGGGAAAGATACTGCTGCATGAGGAATTCCTGCCACTGTTTTCTCTTATCGCCCTTTATTTCGCGGATCAGTTGCTCCATGACCGGCAGGGCTTCCATCTCCCGGTCATTGGCCAGAAGAATATGTACACGGGTTTCCATCCACTCTGTTTTGACCGGGTCGGGATGCAAAGCCATCAACCGGTTAACAACTTCCAAGGCCTTGGCAGGCTGATCTCCGGTCAGATAGACCGAGGCCGCATAATACAAAGCCTCCGGATTCTTTTCCTCATAGGTTTCATACGCTTTGAGAAACGCATCCCCGGCCAAACCCATCTGATCAAGCTCCATGTAGCTGTTGGCCAGATTGAACCAGGCCGGTCCAAAACCGGCATACTGCTCAACCGACTTGAGGTAGGCCTTATTGGCCGCCTGAAACCCATGGGTCATCATGTAACAATTCCCCAAAGTGTAGGAAACCAGATGGTGTTTTTCCCCTTTTTCCTCCATGGCGCTTAAGATCCTGATGGCCTCCTTCAGATCATTTTTTTCCATGAGGATTCGGGCCTTCCCAAGAACCGCTTCCACAGCCACCGGCACCTTTTCCGTGGTTTCCGCCGGAACCCCTGTTTGAAGGCAGAAAAACAGGCAAGGAATAAAAAGAAACATCCTTAAAAAAATGTAAGCCCTGCCTTGAATCTGACCTGTTTGCATGCGTCGCATTGATTTCAAATTTCAAATCTCAAATTTCAAATACAGCTATCTCACCCAGCTCATTCATCATCAAAATTAAAGGTGATCTTCCTTGTAAAGGCTGTGTCCACCGGTTCTCCAGCCACCATGGGAGGAGAAAACCGATAGGCGGAAACCGCACTTAAAACGCTATTGTCAAAAATCCCATGAGGATCGGATTCCAAAACCTCGACATTTTCCACACGGCCTTCTTTCGTCACCACAAACCTCACCTTCACCCAGCCCGTAATATTCATACGTTTGGCTCGAAGGGGATACAAGGGCTTGATATCCGCCAAGAGCTGAATGGGTTTGTCCAGGTCGTGTTCTTCAAATAATCCCGTTCCGCCGCCATGGAGATCATATTTCTCCAGATCCAGGGTAGGAATCATTCCGGGCCCTGAAGGCAGTTTATCATTTACTTCAAAGGGAAGCCTGGGTTTTTCAGACAAGGGGTGCTGGAACAAATCCCGTTGAACGATTTTCTTTTCAGGGGGTTTGGCCTCCTCCTCGGGCTGTGGTTTTTCCTTTGCCGGTGGGGGTGGATCCGGACGTTTCAGTCGAAAAATATCAATGGCGTTTTGCAGAGCAGGCAGCGCGACATTTTCCTTCACCCCGCTCTGGAGGGCCGGCATAAGGCCGAAGAGAACCCCATTGATCACCAGAGCCAGAAGCACGGCAAACAGCCATTCTGTTTTCAATTCCCTGTATTTCAAAACTCTCACCGGTATGATTTCCTTTGTCTTTCAGAACAGTCCTTGCCCTGTCTCACTCGCCGGGTAGGCTGGCGGCAATGGACACGTTTTGCGCACCGGCCAACTTGCACCCGTCCAAAGCCGTAATCACTACACCGGTGCTGCTCTCCCGGTCCGCCACAATCACCACCTGGCCTTCGGGATTTTCCGCAAGAGCCCTTTCCACATTGGCCCGTACAGCCCGCACATCGATTTCCCTTTTTTCCATGAATACCTGATTGTCCTTGGTGATGCCGATGAGGATGGTGGATTTTTCCTTGGAAACCGCCGTGGCCGCCGTGGGCCGCTGGACATCCACCCCGCTTTCCTTGACAAAGCTCGTGGTCACCAGGAAAAAGATCAACAGGATAAACACCATATCAATGAGCGGCGCCATATTAAGTTCCGCAGGCCGTCTTCCGGCCTTTCGAGCGGCTGTAATGTTAAGCATAACAATCCCTCATTCTCATCCTTTTATTCCTGATCCACTTAATCACACAGCCATTTTCTATTTGAGGGCAGACAAGCAGGCCAGCCCCTGCAGTTCACGGTTCATTGTTCACGGTTCACCGCTTTTAAACAAATTGTTTCAAGTAGATCCCCACGGAAGCAATCCGCTGCTTGAGCCTTTCGGCCCTGCGTTTGAGAAAATTGGCCATGTACAAACCCGGAATGGCAATCAACAGGCCGGTCTGGGTGGAGATCAATGCCTCTGAAATCCCGTCGGCCATGGCCCGGGCGTTGCCGGTTCCGAACTGGGAAATCACATCAAACGTGGAAAGCATTCCGGTCACCGTTCCCAGGAGGCCCAGCAAGGGGGCAATGCCTGCCAGCATCCCGATGGCGGACAAAAAACGGTTCAGGGAAGAGGTTATGGAAAACACGGTTTCATCCAGAATATAAAGGTCAATTTCCGCTATCCGGCTCCTTCTGCTTAAAAATTCCGAAACCAGCAGGGCTACAGCCCCTTGTTTCAAATGACCATCAGGAAGCCTGTTTTCCTTGACATACTGCCCGGCCTCTATGCGGCCCATGTTTTTCCGGTACAGCCTGCGAAAGAAAATCGCCCGGTTGATGATCAAAACCCACATGACCACGGACACCAGGATCAGGGGAACCATAACCACCCCGCCCCCTGAAAAATAGTTCGCTGCTTTTTCAGCATAATCGTAGAGAAAATAATCCAGGACATTCTGAATCAAGATCGGCTCCTTGCCTTAAAGACCAGGTTGATGAAGGAAATGGCCTTTTCCTCCATTTCCCCGATGGTGTTCTCAACCCTCCCGGATAGCAAGGAATGGGCGAACAGAATGGGGATGGCTGCCATGAGTCCCAACATGGTGGTGATGAGAGCCTCGGAAATTCCGGAAGACATCATTCGAGGATCTCCCGTGCCGTAAAAGGTGATCACATGAAAAGTGTTGATCATTCCGGTGACGGTTCCCAGCAAACCCAGCAGGGGGGCGATGGCCGCCAGCATGCCCAGGGTGGACAGGTATTTTTCAAGGGGCGGTATTTCCCGAAGAATGGTTTCCTGCATGGCGTTTTCCATGTCTTCCCGTTTCATATGGAGAAAGGCGATTCCGGAAAGAATGATTCGAGCCAAGGGGTTTCGGGTTTGACTTTCGCAAAATTTCCGGCATTCCTCCCACTGTCCCGAATCCGCCAGGACCTGGATTTGGTGCATGAACCATTCCCCATGGATTTTGTGCTTGCCAAGGAAAAAAATCCGTTGAAGGATGATGGCCCCTGCAAAGAAAAAAATAGCGATAATCGGCCACACGATGGGACCGCCTTCGGGAATTTTTTCCAGAAAGCTGCTTTCGTAGGCCAACTGCTTTAAGGCTCCTCCCCTGGAGATATCCATGGGAACCTCGGGGGATTTTCCATCCATGTAAGCCAGGATTTTGTTTTTTACGGTTCTTCCCGGAGATCGGGTCAGGGCAACCAGCTTTTGATCCAGGGTGGAATAGTCCAGAAACCCGGCTTCGCCCTTAACACGATAAGCTGCCGTGAAATTTCCCAGAACTAGAATATCCCCGAAAACCTGCTCACCCGATGGACTGATAAAAGGCGCTTTTTCCATGCGGACTTCGCTGGATCGCTGGATCTCCCCGAAATACAGGGACACGATATTCTGGATGTCCGCCATGTTTGGAAAGACCGTAGCGTCCAGCAAAGCTTCCAGCCTTTTGGCGTCATCCGGTCGAAAAGCCGTCTGGAAATTCTGGTCCATCAAAGCCTTCAGATCCCTGGCCCCGGCCCGGACCACGCCCATAAGTTCTCCCAGAACCTGGTCTGCCACCGAAAGCTTGTCCTTCAGTTCGTTTTCCCGTTCACCGAGGTCGGCAAGCTTCTTTTCCATTCGCCTGTTTTCATCTTCCAGGACGAGGGTCTTTGATTCCATATCCCTCACAGCATTCAGGAGGGTGGTACGATCCGAGAGAATTTGTTGCCTTGCTGTTTGCGCCTCGACCCGGGCTTTGTTTTTTCCCGCTTCTATTTCTTTTAGCACCGTGGCCTTTTTTTCAGCAAAAGCCTCTTGGGCCTCCCGCATGTCCGCCCCTTGGACGGGAATTCCCGCAAGAACCCATAATAAGGCGGCCATGAGTCCTGTGATGAGATTTCGTTTCATTTCACGGCCATCCTTCCCAGGGGCAGGGTCACCAGCTCGGCCGGCCTTCTTTTGGAGCCGATCTCCATGGCCTTGTCCATATCCTTGTTATAGCGTCCGGGTAGAACCTGCCATTTTCCGTCGGATACATCATAGATACCGGAATCCTTCCGGTCCAGGGACTGGCAGAAAAGGGCAATCCGTCCGAGTCTGAAGATGCGCATCTGGATCTCCTTTCCCCCAAGACCAATGGTTTCAGGATAGACGTCCAGGGTTCCCCCGTATTCTGCCTCCACCATGAGGGCTTCGCTCAATCTTCTGAATTTTTCACTGATTTTTATGGAACTGTCCTTCAGGATCAGATCCAGCTTTTCCAGCCGTTTCTTTCTTTCTTCCATCAGAAAAGGCAACCCGTCGTTCACCGACCGGATCAATCGATTATAAATCACCCCGAAAAAAGGCTCAATTTCCTCAGCGGTTCTGGAAAGGTCCTCCATTTGCTGCTCCAGAGAGGCGATGTTCTTGGTTTTTTCATCCACAGCGTCTATGGCTTCTTGATGGAGTGCCTCCAGTTTTTTCTTCTTTTCTTCCAAGGCTGCAAATTTAGCCGTCAGGGACTCTTTTTCAGCAGCCCACTGATCTTGTTCCCCTTGGGCTTGCCTGTTAATTTCCAGGGTTTCCCGGGCAGGCTTCAGTGCCTTTTCGGCAAAATCATCGGCAGATCCCACGCTGGTTCCCAGAATCAAAACAGCCCATACGGCTGCCGGATAAAGAATAAAATCAGCTCTTTTTTTCAATCCATATTCTCCTTCTTGAAAAACCCGTTCCATGCCCGGGATAAATTCTCATGCCCTATTTTCTTTTGTCTAATCGGAATCCATAAAAATTGTCAATAAAAAATGAGGTTTAATAGACACTCTCCGTGGTCGTGGGGTTTGGTGCATTCAATTCACACGGAAGGAAGATGACCAGGGAAAGACCCGGAGAATCAAAGGCCGTTTCAGACTGCTCTTTTCAGTTGCAAAGAATGTATAGAGGACTTCACGGAAGGTGCTTTTTCTCCATCAGGACGCGCACTTTCTCGCCTGCGTTTTCAAGGATGGGTTTTCCATGGCCCGGAAGCATCATCTCAAAATTAAGATCATGAAGCTTTCGGATGGAGCTCCATGCCTGTTTCATATCCGGGGTAAATAGCTTTATGGGGCCTCGGGGTTGGGCATGACTGTCGCTCAGGAGAGTGTCTCCTGTAATCAAAAGCTGGTTTGGCTTGAAAAGCATAATGCTTCCTTTGGTGTGACCCGGTGTGTGAAGCACCTTGAATCCTGCGATTTCATCGCCGTCCTTTAGAAGGATATCCGGATCAACCGTGCGGAATTTGAAAAACCCCATCATGATTTTAAAAATGAATTTAAAAAACCCTTGGGCTTCCTTCATCGGTTCCTCGCCTTTGAGGATAGCGGCGTCAGACTCATGTATGGCGATTTTTGCCCCTGTGAGATTTTTGAGTTCGGCGGCGCTGCCCAGGTGATCGATATCGGCATGGGTGATGATGATCAGTTTGACATCCTCCGTACTTTTACCGCCAGCCTTCAGCTGATCCAAAATTTTTGTTTCGCTTTTGGGATTGGCCGTGTCAATGACCACGACGCCTTCGTCTGAAGTTGTCCAATAACAATTGACGCCGGTCATACCCTCAAACTTATGAATGCCGTGTTTCAATTCCATTGCGCCCTCCATTTATTCTTTTATTGTTTGGATAGATTGGCGTGGTTGGTTCTTAACAGCATGATAGTGGTTGTCCATTAAAACAGACACAAATACGACAAACCATTACGATCTAACACCAATATCCACCAATTTCGACTTTAATCAGCGAAAAGTTCTTGCAAACAATTAATGGTTTTGATCTGCGCACTTTGGGAGATAACACCCATTTTTTGAATTAGCCTGGATTTATCAACAGCCCTCATCCGGTCAAGCAGAATCAATCCTTTTTTTCCCTGAAATGTGCATGGAATCCTGGTCGGGTACCTAAAACCCTTGGAAGTCATTGGGGCAACAATTACGGTCTTTAATCCAGACATTTCATCAGGGGAAATAACGACACAAGGTTTTGTTTTTTTCATCTCGGCACCTTGCGTTGGATCAAGTTGAACCAGCCAGATTTCGTATCTATGGACACTTTTTATTACCATTCCCAGTCCTCTTCGTCCACCAATGGGGCGTCCATCCACTCCTGATCTTCAACACCTAACTCCTGAGATTTAATGGCATTATCAAATTGTTCTTTCCAACCTTCTCTGGGTTTCTTCACGGGCTTAATTAACAGCCCATCATCTATTATTTTGAATTCCAATTCTTTACCTTCTAATTGCGTTTGCTCAATAACCGCTTTTGGAATACGAACACCCTGAGAATTTCCAATTTTGACCAATGTTGCCATTTTTTCCTCCGCTTATGGATGTAATTACTTGGTACCCACAAGCGGATCGGTTGTCAATTTATATTTATCACTGTCAGAGCAGGAGTCAACGGCAGACACCGATACCTTTGTCCACAGTTTTATCAAATGATAAAGCTTGAAAATGCACACACAATTGTGTGCAGTTATCCCTATGAAAAGGAATGAATTGGAGAATGAGCTAAAGAAATTGGGATGGTGGTTTGTTCGACACGGTGGAAACCACGATATATGGACCAATGGTGAACGCCAGGAGCCAATTCCGAGACATAAGGACATAAACGGGGAGCATTACCGATTTGTTAATTGAAAAAGCAAAAAATAAATTTACCGCAACATCCGGGCTTGTTTATACTTCTCGAAAATACGATCATAGGTGCCATTGTATATCGCACAGCGGATTGCGAGCATTTCGTTTCCGGTTTCCTTGATCCACCATGCCCCTGAACGCTTCATCCGTGTATGGCAGATAAACTTGTTTGCTGATTCAATACCGCCGCTCCCGATCGGATATCCTCCTTTTCGGTCACCAACATAATGTATTCTTTCCCGGTTGTTGCTCAAATAGCCTATCAGTTTGCGGATTTCATCTTTCGCCAAATCATCTTTTCCCCCTGTGTCAGGATAGATGTCGCCTCTGATGTTCCGAGTTGAGAGATTGTTCGCGCCAGGAGGAGGCCAGGAGCCCCCGGGGGCTCCTGGCCTCCTCCTGGCGCGGCGGTCGATGAGAAGCTGCTCTCAACCTACAA
>VMSV01000008.1 GCA_013791935.1 Desulfobacteraceae bacterium
ACCTTTAATTGAACGGTCGTCATTCCAAAAAAAATGCCATTTAGTCATTAAATATCTATTGATTTATTGATGAAGTTGTGTTTGAATACGTGAAACTTAAAAGCTGAATGAATGCCTTTGTGCTAAAACCGTTTAAACCAAAGTGAACACTGCCAATGAATGCCGGGGCTTTTGAGTTCAAATCACAGGAATACATCAAAAAAAGCAAGCCCCGAAACCATCCCATGCTGGATAATGAATCAGATTCTTTTGTGGAGCTAATTTTTAGCCGGGAATGAAAGATCGAAACCAGTTTTTCCAGATCCAACAAACGTATCAAGGGTTTTAGATTTACCTTACAGATCGTTGTCTTTTTAAGTCATTTGCCTTTCGCTCTTATCTTGTTTGAGAATTTCGCCTTAACGATGTTTTAAAGCATTCAGTTGTTTTTTCTTTTCATGACCCATCTATCCAGCCAAAGGAGGTGATTCTTCCAAAAGAGTAAAACCCTATAAAACGCAATTTGATAATAACTCAGGTCAATAACGGAACAAAGAGGAGAGATTTATGAAAATTAAATGGTTTTCCTATAAGATGGTTTTCCTGTTTTTGGTTTCAAGCGTTTTTATTCTATTAACCATTTCACCGATCCAAGCCTACGACTACGGGAATTGGAACATTGACGGGATTTACAAAGGCCAATATGGCGTCTTTACAGACAAAAAACCCTTCAATAAGCCTGAATACGGCGGTTCGGACGACAATACTGCAACCTCCAAACAGATGTTACGCTGGAATTTGAACGGCCAGGTTACAAGCAACATTAGCATAAGAGCCGAAGTGATGGGGGTTTGGGAACCGGATTACGTGGCAGAAAAAGGAACGTACACAGTAGGCGTCGACAAAAACGCCGCTGGCGAGTATATCGGTTATACCAAGCGCATCCGGAACAATCTCTACAACTCTTTTGACTGGAGGGAATTAACTGTCGAATACAAACCCTCCCTGTCCCACACCTTTCGTTTCGGTCGTCAGATCATCAACTGGGGGGAGGCCATCTCGGGGCGCGTGATTGACCAGTGCAACCCGGTGGACGCCAGGACTTCCGGAGGTATTTTGGGGCTGGATGAAACCTACATGCCCCTGTGGATGTTCCGGGGGATTCACGACTTCTACAGCCTGAACTCCACCTTTGAATGGATCATTGCGCCCATCTGGCAGGCGGACCGGTATGAAAATTCCAGAGGGGTTGGCGCATGGCCTCGCTATGGAGACGGCAGAACCACAAATACAGGCACGGCCGCCGGAAACAGACCCTGGGTACGGTATGCAAACAACAATGAGGCCAGGGTTGATAAATTTTACGGCGCATCTGTGCTCGTCAATCGGACTGGGGCTCCGGCAAACGTATACGGGGGAGCGCCTTTTGGCACAGGGTACCATGGAAGTGATCTTCTGCCTGGTTGGCAAGTAGGAGATCCCATACGACCCTTGACCTACGCCGAAGCCCTTTCAGGCACACTAAATCCGAGTGGGTTCATTTTTACCGGCAATGATACCTATTTAACCGACGCCAATGTTATCTGGACGGAAATCCCAAGCACCAGCGGCGAGCATGATAAACGGTTTGGAATGGATAATCCGGACCACAATTTCAAAAATACCCGTTGGGGATTCAAAACCAAACATATGCTGGGCCAGATTGAAGGCGGAGTTGCTTTTTTCCAAGGCCCCGGGTCCAGCACCACCTACCGTTACAATCACCTTGACGACCAAACCTATCGCACCGCCAATGGGATTACAGGGACTCCCAGCGGTCGCTTGATTTATCAAAAGGTTATTCCAAGGTACAACACCATGGGGATCTATGGCAACTACCAGTTCCCCTGGGCGGTTTTCATGTTTGAAAGCGCCTACATGCCGGACAGGGAATACCACAAGAACCTCATGGGCATCGGGGTGGGAAACATAACCTCCCGGACGGATCAGTATGCCGCCTGCCATGCAGCAAGACTGAACGGGGTGGCTGAAGTGGATGTCATCCAAACCCTTCTCGGTTTCACCCGGGAGCAGAACATCCCCTTCCTGAACAAGTACAATGTATTCACCCTCAGGTTCCAGTATACGGCTACCAATTATCTCCAGAGCATGGATGACATCACCCTAACCACCTATTTCATGAAATATGATCAGATGGGTCACAATTTAACCTTGACCACAAGCACCGCTTACTCCTACAACAAATACAGTCCGAGCCTCACCATTTCCGCAGACCCCAATGGGGCGGCGGTTATAATAGCAGGTTTCACTTATGTGCCGGAAGGATTCAACACCCGTCTTCGGTTCAGCCTCAACTGGACCAATTATTGGACGGCCAATGAATATACCTCCACCCTGTCCCTGCCGGATCAAAACGATTCGGTTAGCCTTGGCATGCAGTACAGCTTCTATTAAAAAACACAGGAATCTTATGATTTGAATGGCCCGGGCCGGTTGATGCAATGTCAACCGGCTTGGTTTTTTAAGGGAAGAGTAATGAGTGAAGAGTAATGAGTGAAGAGTGAGGAGGGAGGAGTCAGGAGTCAGGAGTGAGGAGTGAGGAGTGAGGAGTGAGGAGTGAAGAGTGAGGAGTGAAGAGTGACGGGGTTTTTGTGTGGTTCCACAATAGGCTATCGATCGAAGAGGCGATAAACGAGGTTGTTTATTTTTTCAAAATGATGATCCATGGTTACAAGTTCTGCTCCGGTTTCCATGGTTTGGGCGGCAATCCAGATGTCGTTTGAAGGGATCGGGGTTCCGTTTTGTTTAAGTTGAGTAGCAATTCTGGAATATCTATCGGATGTGATTTCTCCAATTCCAATCATTTCAACCGCCGGATTTGCCAGGAAAAGGTTGAGTTCCTCCACGTTTTTATGAAACTGCGTTCCGCTCCTGAAACCAAACATGAGTTCTCCGAGTACTATGGGAGAAAATAGGATTGAATTAGCCCGGGCCAGGTATTCGACAATTTCTTTATTCGCCAGTTTAAATCCAACATAAGCGTTTGTGTCAATCAGGAGGTTCATTTCCACATTTCTTCATCCGTCTGCTCACAGGATTTAATGGCGGATTCAAAATCTGCCGCTTCTTTCCGGGTCCAGCCCCCCGCAAGATTTCTGAGGGATGCCGCCGGTTTCTCATCCTTTGTTTTAAATTCCTTATGGACAGCTTCCTTGATAACCTGGTTGATGGATTTTCCACGCAGCTTTGCTATTTTCCGGATTTCTTTTTCTACATCAAGGTCTAATCCTCGTATGGTCAGTTGTTGCATGACTCACTCCTTAATTCGGTTTGCCTCATTGTATGAGGTAAAATCTCAAATGTCAATTCAGATCAATGGGTTTTCTTATAGCTTAGCCTTTGCACTGATCCATAAACCAAATCCATAACCCCAGTTTACAATTCCTTTTCAATGACCCGCATTTTTTGCCATTTCCCGCCGAGAAAGCGCAGGTAAAAGGAAGATCCAAGAAGGATCACATAGGCGGTGGCAATGATCCAACAGGCGGTGAGTCCTGCGTTGAATCTCTCCATGGCAAAATAAGTGGGCATCACCAAACCCAGGGAAGATAACACCAGCAGCATGAACATGACAAACCGGGTATCCCCGGCCCCCTTGATGGCTGATGAAAAAATAATATTCATGGCGTCAAAAAGGGAATAGATGGCCACGAACCGAAGCAGGCCCGTGGTAATGGCATGGATTTTTCCGAATTCTTCCGGGTTGGAGTTTGCTGCAAAGGGAAGGATGAACAGATCCGGAACCAGGACGTAGGCCAGGGCCAGGGTGATCATGTAAACACAGGTCAGGTGAAAACCAGAATAGACGCTGAATTTGGCCAGATCAGGTTTATCCTCCCCCAGATGACGGCCCACCAGTATGGATACCGCCATTCCCGTCCCGAACATGGGCACAAAGGCCAGCATGTTGATGTTAAAAGCAATATTGGTTGCGGCCAGGCTCTCTGTGCCCAGCCTGCCCACGAGGAATACAAATACCGTAAACGCCAGAATATCCACAAAGACCTGAACGCCGGATGGAAAGCCGAATCGGAGCAAACGAAGGAACAAATCTTTTTCCCAAGGTTTTCCGGACCAGACGCCATAGGTTTGGTTGTTTTTTTTGGTGAACACCAGAGGGATGAAAGCCAGGCAGGACAACGTGGCGGCAAAAACACTGGCAATGGCTGCTCCGGCAATGCCCATTTCAGGAAAACCCCAACGGCCGAAGATCAAGGCATAATCCAGGACCAGATTGACCAGGGTGGAAAATAAATTGATCCACATGATGGCCCAGGTTCGACCCAGGCCTGAAAAAAAACCTGAAAAAGCGGCGGATACCAGAACCGGCAGGCCCCCTGTGCAGAGAATTGAAAAATAAGTGATTTCATTTTGCCGAACCAGAAGAGGGTGCCCCACCAGGTTGAAAAAAGGGGAGACCCAGGGAATCAGACAGAGGATGAAAAGGGCGCCGCCAAAGGCAAAATATAAACTTTGCCATAAGACCGGCCCGATCTCTTTGAGCCGATGACTTCCGAAATACTGGGCGATAAATACGCTCACATAGCCGGTGGTGCCGGTAAAAAGATGCACAATGGTGATATTCAAAAAACCCGCAGGCCCGGATGCCGCAATGGCCTCGGGGGAATACCAGGACAGAAAGATCCGGTCCACAAAAGTCTGGATGGTCCAAGCACTGGAACTCAGAACCAGGGGAAAGGCGATATGGAGAACATCGCGATACCCGCCTTTTGCGTGCCATCGCTGCTGTATTGGATTCATTAAATCATCCCAAGTAGTGAACAGGCATGCCTGTTGTAGTGAACAGGCGAGCTGTTGTAGGGAACAGGCGAGCTGTTGTAGTGAACAGGCGAGCTGTTGTAGAGAACAGGCATGCCTGTTGTAGAGAACAGGCATGCCTGTTCCCTACAGGAAATTCCGTTCACGGAGTTTCCTGGATTTCCTCATACCCGCAGTCTTTGGCCGTGCAGGAAAGGAAGGTTCCTTTCTTCTTGGACGTTTTCTCCACCAGGAAATCCGCTCCGCATCGGGGGCATTTTTTCGGGGCGGGTTTATCCCAAATGGCAAAGGAGCAGTCCGGGTAGCGGTTGCAGCCGTAGAAGACCTTCCCCCGCTTGGAATGTTTTTCCAAGATTTCTCCGGCGCAACCTTTTTCCGGGCATTGGACGCCGGTTCCCTTCCCCCTGGCAGGGGAAGCGGCGGTTCTCGACCGGGTGTTCTTGCACTCGGGGTAGCCGCTGCAGGCCAGAAAATCGCCGAATTTGCCTTTTCGAACCACCATGGGCCGCTGGCATTTTTCACAGAGGATGTCTGTTTGCTCCCCTGCGGCGGACTCCACCGGTGAAATAACCCCTTTTTCATCCCGAACATAGTCCCGGGTGAAGGCGCATTCGGGGTAGCCGCTGCAGGCCAGAAACGGACCGTTTTTCCCGATTTTAATAAAGAGTTTTTTTCCGCATGTGGGACAGCTCAGGGATGTGGGGACCCCCACCCCCTTCACACTGAGCATTTCATTTAACGCTTTATCCAGTTCCGATTTAAACGGTGCATAAAAATTCGACAGAACTTCCAGGGATTGGGCTTTTTCTGTTTCAATCCTGTCCAGATTGTTTTCCATTCGGGCCGTAAAATCCACATTAAAAACATCCTGGAAATTTTCCACCAAAATATCATTCACGATGAAACCCAGCTCAGAGGGTTTGAAATACCCCTTGAGCATTTCCACATATTCCTTGTTTCGAATGGTGGAAAGAATGGCGGCATAGGTACTGGGCCTGCCGATGCCGTTTTCCTCCAGTTCCTTCACCAGGGAGGCTTCTGAAAACCGGGGAGGCGGCTGGGTGAAGTGCTGTTTGGGGTCCAGCTTGAGAAGGTTCAGAACCGTGCCTTCGGATAATTCCGGCAACTGGGGTCGATCCTCCTGTTCCTTGTTTTCCATTTCATCATCAGCCGTCCGGTATACGGACAGAAAACCGGGGAATTTGATGCTGGATCCGCTAACGGTGAAGGTATAGGCTCCGGCCTTGATGGACACGGAATTCTGGTTAATCAGAGCCTGCTGCATCTGGGAAGCCACAAACCGTTCCCAGATCATGCTGTAAAGGGCGAACTGCTCCGACGAAAGAAAGGATTTGATCTTTTCCGGGGTATTGTAAACCGATGTGGGTCGAATGGCTTCATGGGCATCCTGGGCTTTGTTTTTGTTCTTGAAATAACGGGGCTGGTCCAGGCTGTAATCGGTTCCGTATTTTTCTTTGATGTAACTCAGGGCTTCGTTGGCAGCCTCTTCGGAAATGCGAATGGAGTCGGTTCGCATATACGTGATGAGACCCTCGGGTTCCCCGGGTCCAAGATCGATCCCTTCATAGAGCTGTTGAGCCACCATCATGGTTTTTTTGGCCGTGAACCGCAATTTTCGAATGGCTTCCTGCTGGAGCTTGCTGGTGATAAACGGCGGGGCCGGATTTCTTTTGATGGTTTTTTTGGAAATCTTGTCCACCACAAAATCTTTTCCGGCCAGCTCGGACAAAATATCATCGGAGGCCTTTTCATCGGGAATGGCCAGTTTGTCGTCATTTTTTTTGACCAGCCTGGCCTGGAAAACCGGCGGGGTTTTATCCTCCAGATGGGCTGTGATGGACCAGTATTCTTCAGGATTGAACTTCTGGATTTCACGCTCCCTTTCGCAGATAATTCGAACCGCCACGGATTGCACCCGGCCTGCGGAGAGGCCGCTTTTGACTTTTTTCCATAACACCGGAGAGACCTGATAACCCACGAGACGATCCAGAATTCTTCTGGCCTGCTGGGCTTCATATTTGCTGTGATCCAGATCCCTGGGGTTGTTCATGGCCTCAAGGATGGCTTTCTGGGTCAGTTCATGAAACAGGACCCGGTGGAATTTCCGGCCTTCCTTCTTAAGCACTTCAGCCGTGTGCCAGGCAATGGCTTCCCCTTCGCGGTCCGGGTCCGGGGCCAGAAAGATTTCGTCCGTATCCCCCGCAGCGTCCTTGAGGGATTTGATGACTTTCTGCTTGCCGGGAATGGTGCGATATTGGGGCGTAAATCCATTCTCGATATCGATGCCGATTTCCTTTACGGGAAGATCCCGAATATGGCCCACGGTGGCCACCACATTATAGTCTTTTCCCAGGTACTTCTTGATGGTTCTTACTTTTGTGGGAGATTCCACAATAACCAAAGGCTTTGATGACACTGAAAATCCTCCAAATTCAATATATATTACAACAATCGGCCTGCCCGGCAGAAATATTTCCCGGGGGTCTGCCGGATGAAGCCGGAAAGTTCAAGTTGAAGCAGAATCCCGGACAGGGTTCCTGAATCCAGGGATGTCTGCCGGATCAGGGTATCAATGTGAACCGGATAGGCCCCCATGGCTTTGAGCACGGATCGTTCCGCTTCCGACAAATCCACAGTTTCTTCCGGCCCGGAAAGATTCGCCACCCCGGTTGTATGGGCCGGATGGATGGTTCCAGCGCCGAGGTGGGAAAACTCTTCCAGAATATCCATGGCATTTTCCACCAGTTTTGCCCCCTGTTTAATGAGGGTATGGGTTCCCGTGCTCTTGTGGGAATGAATGCTTCCGGGAACGGCGAAGACCTCCCGGTTTTGTTCCGCCGCAATTTTTGCCGTGATGAGGGACCCGCTGTTTTTGGTGGCCTCCATGACCACGGTCCCCAGAGACATCCCGCTGATGATTCGGTTCCTTTGGGGAAAATGATGGGCATCCGGTTCCGCATCCAGGGGAAATTCCGAAATCACAGCCCCGTTTTCAGCGATTCTATGAAACAGGCCTGCGTTTTCAGGGGGGTAAATATGGCCGAGGCCGCTTCCCAGAACCGCCACGGTTCTTCCTTTTCCGGCCAGGGCCCCGTAATGGGCTGCCGTATCGATCCCCCGGGCAAGACCGCTCACAATGGTCATTCCATGAAAGACGAGGGATCGGCATAAATTCTGTGTAATTTCGATTCCGTAGGCCGTGGCGTTTCTGGACCCCACCACGGCGATGTTCATGACGGAATCCGTCAATTTCCCATGGACATATAAAAAAGGAGGCGGATCCGGAATCTGCCATAGCAGGGCAGGGTAGTCCGGATCATTGAGGGTGACGATGGAATACCCCTTTTTATGAATGGTTTCAATTTCCCTTTTGATTTCATTGGACACCGATCGGGTGTGGATGGATCGAATCAGTCTTTCGGAAATGCCCGGAATCATGGAAAGTTCGGGTCCACGAGCATCCAGAACCCGGTCAGGAGTTTTAAAATGGTCGATGAGACGCTTAAAGAGATGGTTCCCGATTCCGGGGACGTCCTTTAAAACAAACCATGGGATTAAATGATTCATAGGCTTTAAAAAAAATTAAACCGCCCGGGATAAAGCAGCCGGTGGATGGTTTCACCGGTTCGATATCCGCTGCCTTTTGTCGGGATAGGGCAGGTCCGGGCGGCTGGATTATTTCTTACGATCTTGCCAGGCAAGGAGAATGGGGCTTGCCACATAAATGGATGAATAGGTCCCCACGCCGATGCCCACAAGAAGGGCAAAGGCGAAATCGTGGATGATGCTCCCTCCGAATAAAAACAATGCGACAACCACCATCAGGGTGGTGCCCGAAGTTAGAATGGTTCTGCTCAGGGTTTCATTAATGCTTTTGTTGATGTTAAGATCAAGCTGTTTTTTCGGGTATTTCTGAAGATTTTCCCGGATCCGGTCAAAGACGATGATGGTATCGTTGAGGGAGTAGCCGATGATCGTGAGAATGGCAGCCACGATGGACAGGGAAAATTCAAGCCCGAGGAGGGAAAAAATCCCCACGGTGATGGTCACGTCATGGATCAGGGCCACAATGGCCCCCATGGCATATTTCAGTTCCAGAAACCAGAAAAGAATCAGGGTGATGATCAGGGCCGCCACGGTGAGAAAGGCCACACTCACGGAAAACAGGGTGAGAAGGTAAACCCCTCCCATGAGGGCTGCGGCGATGACGCCGCTTAAGGTCCATTTCAGCTCGAACCGGCCTGAAATATAGACGGCAATAAACAGCAGGGAGAAAAAGATGGCAAGGAGGGCTTTTTCCTGAAGGTCTTTGCCCACCTGGGGGCCCACCATTTCCACCCGTCTGATTTCAGGATTTGCGCCGGTTGACTTAATAAATTGCTCGATTAATTTATCCTCAAATCCTTCTCCGCCGGTTTCTTCGGACAAATTGGTTCGAATAAGGTATTCATTGGTGCCTTCATCCCCGAAGGTCTGGACGGAGGAGCCTGCTATTTTTAAGGCTTCAAGCCCTGATTTCAGGGCACTGATCTTGACAGGGGTTTCAAATCTCACCTGAATCAGGGTGCCGCCGGCGAAATCAATGCCGTATTTAGGGCCTCCGTGGGAGATGAGTGAAACGATGCTGAGAAGAATCAGCCCCAGGGAAAGGGTATAGGCTATTTTACGTTTTCCGATAAAATCAAGGTTGATATCCGGTTTTATAAAGCGCATGAACCTGTCCTTTTATGATGTCTGATAAGCAATGATGATCCTATATGCTGAGTTGTTTGATTTTTCGGCCCGAAAGGAAAAAGTCGAATATGGCCCGGGTGACGATGAGGGCCGTAAATACGCTGGCCACAACCCCGAGGCTTAGGGTGATCGCAAATCCCTTGACGGATCCTGTTCCGAATTGGATGAGGACCAGGGCTGCGATCAGGGTCGTGACATTGGCATCCAGAATGGTGAGGGTGGCCCTTTCGTAGCCTGCATCCAAGGCGGAAAGAGTGCTTTTGCCGATGTCCAGTTCTTCACGGATTCTTTCAAAAATCAACACGTTGGCATCTACTGCCATGCCGATGGTCAGAATAATGCCTGCAATCCCCGGAAGGGTGAGGGTGGCGCCAAAAGCGGCCAGTCCGCCTGCGATGAGCAGAATATTGAGAACAAGAGCGCAATTGGCGATGAGGCCGGCTCCCTTGTAATAAACAACCATGAAAAGAACCACAATGGCGCCGCCGATGAGCATGGACATGAGGCCCATCCTGATGGAATCGGTTCCCAGGGAGGGGCCCACGGTCCTTTCTTCAAGGATTTTCACCGGGGCAGGCAGGGCTCCGGCCCGAAGCACGATGGCCAGATCCTTGGCTTCCTCAAGGGTGTAGCTGCCGGTGATGCGGGCCTGGCCTCCGGCTATTTTTTCCTGGATTACCGGCGCGGTGTGGACTTTGTGGTCCAGCACAATGGCCAACCGTTTTTTGACGTTTTCTTCCGTCACCTGCTCAAAGATTCTGGCGCCTTTGCGGTTGAATTCAATGGAGACATAGGGCTCATTGAATTGGGAGTCGAATTCCACCCTTGCGTCCTTTAAATCCGCGCCGGTCAGAAGGATTTGTTTTTTCAAAAGGTAAGGGGTTTTCTCCGAACCCGGGGTTTCGGTATAGAGCGCAACCAGTTCGCTGCCCGGTGGAATGGTGCCGTTTTGGGCAGCACTCAGGCTGTGGATCTCATCCACAAGCTTGAATTCCAGTTGAGCGGTTTTGCCGATGAGGTCTTTGGCCCTTTTGGTGTCCTTGACGCCGGGAATCTGGATCAGGATTCGGTTCTCTCCCTGGCTTCGAATGTCGGGCTCAGACACCCCGAACTGGTCGATTCGGTTGCGAATGGTTTCCAGGGCCTGGGTGGTGGCCATGCTTTTAACCTGTTCCGCCTCTGCTTTTGGTATGCTCAGGAAAACACTGAAAAGATTGTTGGCCTCGGAAACATCATTTTGTTCCAGATCCATCAACTCTTTTTCCAGTAATTTTTTGAACGAATCAATATTCTCTGTATCGGCTACGGAAACTTGAATGCCTTCATTGCCTTTCCGGGTGATTTCCCGGTACCGGATTCTGTTTTTCTTGAGCAATTCCCGAATATCCTGGCTTCTTCTTTCCAGGGTGGTTTCCAGGGCTTTTTCCGTATCCACTTCCAGAACAAGGTGCATTCCACCCTGGAGGTCCAATCCAAGGTTGATCTTATTATGGGGCCACATGCCGGGCTTCAGGGAAGGTAGAACATAAACAACGGCGGCAATCATCACCGCCAGGATCAAAAATGTTCTCCAGGACAGCTTCTTCACTGGTTCATTCCTTTATATTTATAGTAGAGGGTTGGAGAGCGTCTATTTTTTATCAATCGCTTTGGTGTCTTTCGGTGCCTGGGGCTGTCCTGAGGCCGGAAATACTGTGGAAATACTGCCCCGAACCAATTTCACCCGGACTTTCTCGGAAATTTCCACGGTCAGGGTGGTGTCGTCCAGGCCGGTCACCTTGGCGTATATGCCGCCGCTGGTGATAATACGGTCTCCCTTTTTGATGTTGGTGACCATATCCTTGTGTTCCTTGGCCTTTTTCTGCTGGGGGCGGATCAGGAGAAAATAAAAAATCACAAAAATCAGAATAAAGGGCGCAAACTGAATGTAAAAAGGGGCTGCTTCGCCTCCTGCAGCTCCGCCTCCCTGTCCCATGGCATATGCAATATTGTTGAACAAAATAATACCTCCTTTAGGGTGAAAATACGCGATCAAAAATGGTGCTGATATACTTTAAATGGTAATTCAGGTCAAATATTTCTTCAATTTTTCCCCGGCCCAGTTGGCTGACGATGCCCGGGTCATTTAAAATTAGAGATTTAAAATCAACATCCTCTTTCCATACTCGCATGGCTTGGCTCTGGACCATTTTATAGGCATCCTCCCGGCTCACTCCGGCATCCGCCAGAGCGATGAGAATCTGCTGGGAAAAAATAAGTCCTTTGAGCCGGTTTAAGTTTTCCTTCATTCTCTCCGGATAAACCACCAGTTTGCCAATAATGCCGGTAAACCGGTTGAGCATGTAATCCATGAGAATGGTGGTGTCCGGTGCGATGATGCGTTCCACGGAAGAGTGGCTGATATCCCTCTCATGCCAGAGGGGGATGTTTTCCAGGGCTGCCAGAGCGCTGGATCTCACCACCCGGGCCAGACCACTCATGTTTTCCGAGCCGATGGGATTCCGCTTGTGGGGCATGGCTGAAGAACCCTTCTGGCCTTCTGAAAAATACTCTTCGGCTTCCAGGACTTCGGTTCTCTGAAGATGTCGGATTTCCACGGCCATTTTTTCAATGGAGGATGCGGTGATGGCCAGGGCCGTGAAAAATTCCGCATGGCGGTCCCTCTGGACGATCTGGGTGGAGGCCGGGGCGGGTTTCAAACCCAGTTTTTCGCACACATAGGCCTCGATTTCAGGCGGTGTATTGGCAAAAGTTCCCACAGCACCGGAAATTTTACCGTAACTGATGCTCTGGATTCCATTTTGAATCCGCACTTTGTTCCGGCGCATTTCATCGTACCACACGGCGAGTTTGAGCCCGAAGGTAATGGGCTCGGCATGGATCCCGTGGGATCGTCCGATCATCACGGTGTTTTTGTGTTCCATGGCCCGATTTTTGATGGACGCGAGAAGGTTGTCCACATCTTTTAGAATCATCAGGCCGGCCTGCCTCAAAAGGCAAGCCATGGAGGTGTCCAGAACATCCGAGGAGGTGAGACCCATGTGAATGTATCGGGAATCCGGGCCCACAAATTCGGCCACACTGGTAAGAAAGGCGATGACATCATGTTTGGTTTCCGCTTCGATCTCATCGATTCTTCCCACGGAAAAATCCGCTTTGGCCTGGATGGTTTTAAGGGCTTCTTGCGGAATTTTCCCGATCTTGGCCATGGCTTCGCAGGCCAGGACTTCAACTTGGAGCCAGGTCCGGTATTTGTTTTCATCGGTCCAGATGGCGGCCATTTCTTTTCTTGTGTATCTTTTGATCATAAACCTTTTCCCGGTCGTCCTTTCTTTTTTCTAATCAGCCTGAATCCACAGGGCTTCGCCGTCAAACTGAATCCGATCCACCTTGGTGGTATCAATCTCGTCCAGAAGCGAAAAAACCTGATCCATGTTGTACACCACAATTTTGCTAAGGGGAAGAATCAGATGGATGTTCACGTCCAGTTTTTTTTCTTTGATATTGTAAATATGGACCATGTTTTCAGAAAATTTCAGGACTTTCCCCACCCCTGAGCTTTTCCCTTTTTCATCCGGTTCGTCCGCGGACGGAGAAAGAGCAACCCCCTTGAGCTTGAAATAATCCTGAAGAAACCGGAAATGAATATTCCAGATATTGTCACTGGGCTGAACCACATAAATGCCATAGGCCCTGGCTCGAAGGGAAGAATCTTCGTCTTTTTCCGTATTTGTTGCGTCCACGCTTTTTACAATGATATCGCCCTGTTTTATTCTGATCTTATCGATGATGTCCTGCATGGGAACCGTGGTATCGCCGATTTTGATGGATTCTTCGGGTTTGGCGATGATATCGATGCCTTTGCCCACCCCCAGTTCCGCCTTTCTCTCTTCATTTGTGGTGTTTGCCTTGGAATCCGAGCCCAGTTTCTGAAAGTCGATCACTTCCTCGGGCTGTTGAATGGGAACCACTGTTTCATCGGAAATGGCCGGGGTTTTTATAATTTCCGTCACCACGGCACCATCCCGGTTCATCCATTGGAGAACGAAAAAAAGCAATGCCGCCGCCAAAAGAGCCAGAAGAAGAAACAAACGCACATTGGATTTTTTTCTTTTTTCAGAAGCCATGGTGTTCCCTTTTCGTATGAATTTAGGAAGCCGGTTTATCACAGATGATCTGGCTTTCTCCAGGAGACAGCTTTGAATCCGCCTCAATGGAGATGGTCAGGTTTCTTTTTTGTTCCAGATCCAGAATATCCCTGCGTTTTTTATTCAGCAGGTAATTGGCCACATCCAGAGGAACAATCCCCTTGACCTGGGTGACTTCCCCTTGAGCCAGGGCCAAGTTCAATTTTCGCAAAAAGCTGATCCCGAGGCTTTCCGGCGAAGGCCGCTTGCCTTTGCCGTTGCAGAATTCGCAGGGCATGTATCCCCCGAATTCAATGGAGGGTCGAAGGCGTTGCCTGGACATCTCCATGAGCCCGAATTTGGAAATCCTTCCGAGTTTGATCTTGGCCTTGTCGATTTTTGCAAAATCCTTCAGGGTTTTTTCAACCTGGGTGTTGTGCCGGGATTCCCGAAGATCAATAAAATCGATGATGATGAGACCGCCCAAATCTCTTAGCCGAAGCTGCCGTGCAATTTCTTCCGCAGCTTCCAGGTTTGTTTGAAGGGCGGTTTCCTCGATGGATTTTTTCGTGGTGGCCTTTCCGGAGTTCACGTCAATGGACACCAGGGCTTCGGTTTGTTCAATGACAATGGAGCCTCCGGATTTGAGTTGAACCCGGCTTTCATACACGGAATCAATCTGCTGCTCCAACTGATATTTGGAAAAGATGGGCTTGTCCCCCGTGTAATGCTTCACAGCATTGATATGCTTGGGGGAAATGATCTTGATGAATTCCTTGGCTTCCCGGTAGATGGCAATGTTGTCAATGAGGATTTCAGTGATTTCCGGGGTGAAATAATCCCGCAGGGATCGCAGCACGAGATTTCTTTCCTTATACAGCATGGCCGGGGCTTTTTCTTTCATGACCATGTCTTTGATGGTTTTCCATAACCGCATTAAATAGGAAATATCCCTGGAGATCAGGGTTTTGTTGCAATTTTCCCCGGCGGTTCTGAGAATGGCCCCGTACCCTTCTGGAAATTTGAGGGCCGAGAGGATTTCCTTGAGCCGTTTGCGCTCCTCATCGTCTTCAATTTTTCGGGATACTCCCAGGGTGGTGCTGCCGGGCATGAGTACGATGAACCTGCCCGGAAGGGAAATAAAGGTGGTGAGCATGGCCCCTTTTTTCATGACCGGGTCCTTGGTCACCTGGACCAGCAGTTCCTGGTTCTTTTTGATCAGATTCTGGATGGAGCGGTGGCCTGGGGTGGTGTCGTGAAAATAATCGCTGTGGATTTCATTGAGCTGAAGAAATCCATTTTTCTCCGCACCATAATCAATAAAGGCTGCCTGGAGGCTGGGCTCAATTCTTGCGACGGTACCTTTATAGATATTGCCATGGGTGATTTCCATGGCGGACCGCTCGATGTGAAATTCTTCAAGGATACTGTTGGATACTTTGGCGATCCTGCATTCTTCAGGGTCTATTGCATTGATGAGAATTTTGTTGTCCATAGATGACCATTAATTGTAGTAGTAGCATTATATGTGAAAAAACACGTTCTGTTTAAGATGGTTCGCCCGGGACGAACAGGGCTGAAGTCCTGAGTTTTCCCCCACAGGGTCTTGGAAAGTTAAAATTAGGATGATTCTGAGACAATCTAAATAAGAAATTGCCGGGTACAAGTCAACGGATTTCTGAGAAAAGTGGCGATATCATGCCTTGAACTTGATCTTTATGGCGTTCTATGGCATGGAGAGCCCTGAACTTGAACCCATGGGAGGCGTCGAAGAAGAATGGACGAAAGATACGAACCCGGAAAAATTGAATCCAAATGGCAGGCATATTGGCAAGATTCACAGATCTTCAAGATCCGGGAAGAACCGGGCAGGGAAAAATTCTATCTCCTGGAGATGTTTCCCTACCCGTCCGGAAAAATTCACATGGGCCATGTGCGAAATTATACCATCGGGGATGTGATCGCCCGTTATAAATCCATGAATGGGTGCAACGTGCTTCATCCCATGGGGTGGGATGCTTTCGGGCTTCCGGCTGAAAATGCCGCCATTGCAAACCAGACCCATCCGGCCCGGTGGACCTATGACAACATTCGGGCCATGCGTTCCCAATTGAAGAGTCTGGGATTTTCCTATGACTGGGACCGGGAAATCGCCACCTGTCGGCCTGAATACTATCGATGGGAGCAATGGCTTTTTCTGAAAATGGCCGAAAAGGACATGGTTTACCGGAAAGAGTCCTTTGTGAACTGGTGTGAAACCTGCAATACGGTTCTGGCCAACGAGCAGGTGGAAGCGGGCCTGTGCTGGCGATGCGGAAAAGCCGTGCGCCAGAAGAAATTATGGCAATGGTTTTTCCGGATCACGGATTATGCCGAGGAACTCCTGGCCTACTGTGACCAACTCCCCGGCTGGCCTGAAAAAGTCATGGCCATGCAGAAAAACTGGATCGGGAAAAGCATTGGAGCGGAGATCCGGTTTCCCCTGGAAAGTCCTCCTTCGGGAAAGGAGGACTGTATTACGGTGTTCACCACGCGCCAGGATACGGTTTTTGGCGCCACTTTCATGTGTCTTGCCCCGGAGCATCCTCTGGTGACCGAACTTTCGGCCCGAACTTCCCAAGAGGAGCCCATTCGGCAGTTCATCGACCGCATTTCCAACCAGGACCGGTCTTCCAAAGGCATTGAAAACTACGAAAAAGAGGGTGTGTTCACCGGGGCCTATTGCATCAATCCTTTAACCGGAGCTCGAATGCCCATTTTTGCGGCTAACTTTGCCCTCATGGAATACGGAACCGGTGCGGTCATGTCCGTTCCGGCCCATGACCAGAGGGATTTTGATTTCGCCCGGAAATACGGCCTTGAAATCAAGGTGGTGATCCAACCGCCCGACCAAACTCTGAACACTTCCACTCTGACCCAAGCCTATACCGAAGCCGGGATCATGACAGGCTCCGGCTCCTTTGACGGCATGAACAGCGTGGATGCCCTGGAGGCCATTGCATCCCTTCTGGAGGAAAAGAAAATAGGTCGCAGAACGGTGAATTTCCGTTTAAGGGATTGGGGGATATCCAGACAGAGATACTGGGGGGCGCCCATTCCCATGATCCACTGCCCGGCCTGCGGTATTGTGCCGGTGCCGGAAACGGAACTCCCGGTGGTTCTGCCTGAAAATGTCGACCTTTTGGAGGGGGGAAGATCTCCCCTGTCGCTGCTCCCGGAATTCGCCCGAACCAAATGTCCGAAATGTGGTCGTCCGGATGCCCGAAGGGACACGGACACCATGGATACTTTTGTGGAGTCTTCCTGGTATTTTCTGCGGTATTGCAGTCCCCGGTATGACCGGGGCATTTTTGACAAAAAAGCGGTTGAATACTGGATGCCCGTGGACCAGTACATCGGCGGCGTGGAGCACGCCATCCTTCATCTCCTGTATTCCCGGTATTTCACCCGCATCCTTTTTAATATGGATCTGGCCCCCTGTAAAGAGCCCTTTACCCGGCTGCTGACCCAGGGCATGGTGTGCAAGGAGACCGTATCCTGCCCCAATCACGGATTTCTCTTCCCCGAAGAGTCTGAAAGCGGGGAGTCCGGACTGGTTTGCGTCAAATGCCATGCGCCGGTGACGTTGGGGCGGGTGGAAAAGATGTCCAAGTCCAAGAAAAATGTCATTGATCCCCAACCGCTCCTGGAAAAATACGGGGCAGACACCACCCGTCTCTTCTGCCTGTTTGCGGCCCCGCCTGAAAAAGACTTGGAGTGGAGCGAAACCGGGGTGGATGGAAGCTTCCGGTTTTTAAACAAGGTGTGGCGACTGGTAACGGGTTTGATGCCCGTGATCCAGGATGTCCCGGTGTTTAACGGACAGACGGAGGAAGTCGCGGGACGTTTCCGGGAGATCTTTAAAAAAACCCATGAAACCATCTTCCGGGTCACCCGGGATATCGAAGAGCGTTACCATTTTAACACCGCCATCTCCGCGGTCATGGAACTCATCAACACCATGACCGGCGTGAATGAAACCGATCCTTCTGAAAAGGAGAAAGGGGTTCTGCGGTTTGCCGTGGAATCCGCTATGCTTCTCATTGCCCCCATTGTTCCCCATATTGCTGAAGAGCTTTGGCAGGGCATGGGAAAACAGGGGAGTGTTCTTCATGCCCCGTGGCCGAAATACCGCGACGATGCACTGGTAAAAGAGGAACTGGAAATCGTGGTTCAGGTAAACGGTAAGCTTCGAAGCCGGTTTACCGTGAGTGCGGATACGGATGAGGAAACCATCAAGCAGCTGGCCCTTTCCGATGAAAGGGTTGCGAAATTCCTGGACGGTAAACCCGTGAAAAAAATCATTGTGGTGAAGCAGAAACTGGTGAATATCGTGGCGTAAGAGAATTTCAAATTTCAAATTTCAAATTTGAGATTTGAGATTTGAGATTTGAGATTTGAAATCTTTCACTTTCGTGTGAATGGAAAAAGATGAAAATTATAAAAAGGTTATTATGCCCGCTTGCTGTGATCCTTGTGCTTTTTCTGGCAGGCGCCTGCGGATATCAGTTTTCCGGGCTTCAGAAAAACCCTTTTGGCGTTCACCGGTTCCATGTGGCGGTATTTGAAAACAAAACCATGGAAATTGGAGCCGAAGTCCTTTTCGCCAATGACCTGATGAATGAATTAACCCGGGACGGCAGATTGCGTCTTACTCCGGCGTTGGAAGCCGAGGGCCTTTTTACCGGTGTCATAAAACTCATGGATATCGAAACCGTGGCCAGGAAAGACGGTTATGCCGCTACGGAAAGAAGGGTAAAGCTCGCCGTGGATTTGGAATTGAAAGACCCGGCGGGAACGACTTTGTGGGTGGGCAAAAACATCACGGCATCCGAGACCTATCTGGTGGTCCCTGAAAAACCGGGCACTGAATATAACAGAAAAATCGCCGTGGCAAAGGTTTCTAAAAAGATTGCACAGAAGGTGTTTCAGCAGTTGAACTGGAACTTTTAATTCCGTTGATGGGGCAGAAAGGAAAAGGCATTTTTCAAAGAACCCATTGAAAAATGCCTTTTC